>DCIL01000064.1:20675-20897 GCA_002315875.1 Verrucomicrobia bacterium UBA1727
CGAATCCGCTCAACACGATCTACTCGATCAAGCGCTTCATTGGCCGTCGTTATGAGGAGATGGGCGATGAGATCAAGATGGTTCCCTACAAGGTCGTCAAGGCGCCGAACGGCGATGCCGCGGTTGAGGTGAACGGCAAGATGTACACGGCGCAGGAGATTTCGGCGATGGTCCTTCGCAAGCTGAAGGAAGATGCCGAAGCGTTCCTCGGCGAGAAGATCA
>DCIL01000064.1:21066-21201 GCA_002315875.1 Verrucomicrobia bacterium UBA1727
AGAAGATCGCGGTCTACGACTTCGGTGGCGGCACGTTCGATATCTCGGTGCTCGACATTGGCGACGGTGTCTTCGAGGTGAAGGCCACGAACGGTGATACCCATCTCGGTGGCGATGACCTCGACCAGGCGATCA
>DCIL01000064.1:21358-21532 GCA_002315875.1 Verrucomicrobia bacterium UBA1727
CGACGGGTCCGAAGCACCTGACGGCGACCTTGAACAAGGCGAAGCTCGAGCAGCTGACGATGGATCTCGTGAACCGCACGAGCGATCCGTGCCGCAAGTGCATGTCCGACGCCGACCTTTCGACGGTCGACGAGGTTGTGCTCGTCGGTGGTCAGACGCGCATGCCGCTCATTC
>DCIL01000064.1:21636-21783 GCA_002315875.1 Verrucomicrobia bacterium UBA1727
GCATTCTGAAGGGCGAAGTGAAGGATGTGCTCCTTCTCGACGTCACTCCGCTCACGCTCGGCATCGAGACCCTGGGCGGCGTGCTGACTCCGCTCATCGAGCGCAACACCACGATCCCGACGAAGAAGAGCCAGGTCTTCTCCACGG
>DCIL01000064.1:21883-22066 GCA_002315875.1 Verrucomicrobia bacterium UBA1727
GCAACTTCAACCTCGACGGCATTCCTCCGGCTCCGCGCGGCGTCCCCCAGATCGAAGTGACCTTCGACATCGACGCGAACGGAATCCTCAACGTCTCGGCAAAGGATCTCGGCACCCAGAAGGAGCAGAAGATCACGATCACCGCGGCGGGTGGACTTTCGAAGGAAGAGATCGAGAAGATGC
>DCIL01000047.1:0-767 GCA_002315875.1 Verrucomicrobia bacterium UBA1727
TCTGGTTGAGCGCATGGCCCATGTGAAGGATACCCGTGACATTCGGCGGCGGAATCACCACCGAATACGGCTTGCCTTCACCGGGCTCCTGATGGAAATAACCCTGCTTCTCCCAGATTGGATACCACTTGGCCTCGGCGGCCTTGGCGTCATACTGCTTGTCCATTGCCTGTCTCTTCAGTTGTTCGATTCTTTTTAGATATTGAGCGCGGTCTTCGACCAGTTCTCCTTGCCCGCGAGGAGCGACGGAGTCGTCATCTCCGGCGGCACCGGAATGCCGAGCATCTGCAACGCAGTCGGCGCGATCGCCGAAAGCTTCGCCAGCGGCGTCAGCCGCACGCCCGCCGCGTCATTCGCGACATAGAAGCAGTCGACGAGATTCAAGGTGTGCGAGGTCTTGGTGAGACCGGACTTGTAGTCGACCATCTGCTCGGCATTGCCGTGGTCCGCGTAGATGAGCACGTGCGCATCCAGCTCCATGAGGCGCGGCATCAGCTTGCCGATGCACTCGTCGGTGACCTCGACCGCCTTGGTGGCCGCCTTCAGGTCGCCGGTGTGCCCGACCATATCGCAGTTGGCGTAGTTCACGACAATCATGCCGTACGGATTCTTCTCTGCGCTCTCGCCCGGCTTGCCGATGAGTTCTAAGAGCTTTTCGGTGACGTTGTACGCTTCCATCTCGGGATGCGACGCGAAGGTCGCCGCATCGAAGCGGCTCTTGACCTCGATCTGATCCTCGCCGGCGGAAGGCGTCGTGGACTTGCCGT
>DCIL01000047.1:785-1073 GCA_002315875.1 Verrucomicrobia bacterium UBA1727
AGCTCGTCACGTGCTTGATCTTCTGGGTCTCCGCGAGACGCAGCTGCTTCAATCCCGCCTTCGAGACGACTTCGCCGAGAAGATTGTCCATGCCACCGCCCGCGCCCATCGCGCCGAGGAGATAGCTGTCGAACTCGTCCCAGTAACGCGTGAAGCCGAGGAACGAGACCGCCGGCTTGGACGCCAGGTTCGCCGCGTCCGGATAATCGCCCGAGACGAACGCCTGAGTGAGCTGGATTGCGCGATCCTGACGGTAGTTCGTATGCATGACGACGTCGCCGTCCTTCA
>DCIL01000047.1:1092-7585 GCA_002315875.1 Verrucomicrobia bacterium UBA1727
TCATGCCGGCGTAGTCGCCGATCACATAGCACGGAATGTACTCGTCGGTCATCGGAGTGTTGTCGGGAGTCTTTCCGCTCTCGTATTCGCCCTTCACCGCCTCCTCGATCGTCGCCGCCTTCTTGCCCTGGCAGGATACGATGCAGTTGTAGGCCTCGCTCGTGAGCTTGTAGTTCTTGGAGCGGTCCATTCCGTAATAACGGCCCATCGCCGTGCCGATCACCGCATTGCCGACCGCCGCGAGTTCGGTCTTAAGGCGCGCAATATATTCGAGGGTGGAGCGGGGCGGCGTGTCGCGTCCGTCCAGGAACGGATGCACCACGATCTTCCCTTCGGGGAATTCCGCGCGCGCACGCTTCATCAACTTGAAGAGGTGCTCCTGATGGGCGTGGACGCCCTCGTCCTGGAGGAGTCCGAAGAAATGGAACTGGCTGTTGTTCTTCTTCCAATCGGCAATGATCTTCGCCCACTTCTCGCTCTTGAACAGATCGCCCGAGGAAAGGCCATCGTCGATGCGCTTCAATTCCTGGACGACGATACGGCCAGCGCCCATGTTGAGATGGCCGACCTCTGAAGATCCCTGATAACCATCCGGCAAACCTACCGCCTCGCCGCAGCAATCGAGAAGGCAATGCGGATACCTCGCGCGGATCTGGTCAATTACCGGCGTCTTCGCCCCATAAACCGAATTCCCGTCCTTGCGCTCGTTGACACCCCATCCGTCGCGGATGATCAAAACCACTGGTCTCATTTTATCTCTCCTTGAATTCCTTGATTCTTTTTATAGTCACTAAAACTGATGAATTAACCGCGTATTATACCATAAGATGAATATGCCACGCCCTTACAACTCGCGGTAGGAGTCGAAGATGAGGTCGGGATGCGCCGAATAGAGGGTTTCGCGCGGATTGGTGAAGGTGACGGCGTGACATTCCATTCCGGCCGCCTTCGCCGCACCAATTCCATTGAGCGCGTCTTCGTAGACACGGCACTCGGAGGGCGCTACCCCAAGCGCCTTCGCGGCGGCGAGGAAACAGTCCGGATCGGGCTTCGACCTCTTATACATCGAGGCATCGATGACGATCTCGAAGTCCTTGAACAAGTCAAGCGTACCGAGGATGAAGTCGACATTCTCGTGCGGACCCCCGGTCGCCACTGCCATCTTGATACCTTCAGCGTGGGCCCGATCGAGAAACTCGCGAAGTCCATCGGGCATCTCCGGCTTGTAGATCTGACGGTAGAGCGCCTCCTTCTCGGCGCAAAGTCGCGCGATCTCGTCCACCGGGAGCGGACGGCGCATTATCTGTTCGATGTAGTAGCCGCCCTGGGCGCCCATCCAATCAAGGATCTGCCTTTCGGAAAGCTCGTTGCCGCACTTGCGCGAAAACTCCTGCCACGCCAGCACATGGTACCCGCAGTTGTTGACGAGGGTGCCGTCCATATCGAAAATATAAGCACGAATCATTGCAAATCCACAATCAACGCTTCAACCGGAGAATCGAATAGCCGATGTCGTCGTACTCCACCTCGATCTTGCCGTTTTTCACCTCAAGCGGCTTGCCGAGATCGTTGGCGACAACCGCATAATCTGCGCCGAGATCGAGCGACACCTTCGCCTTCGCCCATTCGCAATTGACGATCGCCAGCAGATATTCGCCGCCGCACTGCCACATCTTCGCCCCGACGCCAGCCGGCAGATTTTCGAAGATCTTCGATTCGTCATCCGAGAGGAAAAAGCGCTCGTATCCCTTCAATTCCTTCGCAAGCGTGCAAACGCGGCCGAAGCTCTCCTTGAACGGAGTCTTCCAGCCCATGCGCTTCAAATCGAAGAAGCTGTAGAAGAAGATGCCGTCCGCGCCAGCGACCAACACCTGCCAGGTCATGTTACGCATTTCGTCCTCGGTAAGAACATGGGTCTTCGACGCCTTCTCGCGGTTCGCAAGCATGTACGCGCCATGGTCCATGACCTGCACTGCCTGCCACTGCGGACGCGAATCGAAGCACTGCTCGCACTGCGTGCGCACCCAGCGATGGCACTTGCCGAACTCCCACTTGCCGCCCGGATACGGATCGGTACCGAAGGCGTCGGACGACGACAGGTACGTGCGCATCTCCTCAAACTGGTAGATGACGATCCAGGTCGGATGATTCGGATCCAACGCCTTGACCTGCTCCTGGCGATGAACGAGGTCCGGCATCTTTGCCACTCCGACCTCGTCGTTGATGTAGTAGCAGAGCGTCGCGGGATGATCCTTCACGGACTCGATGCGCGACTTGACCGCGGCATCGGCGGCCTCACGGGTTCCGTACTGCTTGTACCACGGATAGATGTCCTTCACACTGAAGGCGACCTTGAGTCCGCGCTTTTCGCAAAGGTCGAACGTCTTCCTGGACAGATTGCCGTCGTAAGGCATCAGGCAGTTGAACGGCCCTCCCGCCACATATTCGTCGAGCTCCTTCTCGCTGACCGAGCCCCAATACATGCCGATCGGGAAAAACCGCTTGCCGTCCACAACGAGCCGCCTGCGAGAGTCGATGCGCACGCCCTTCGTCGGATATTTCGCAATGCGCCTGAAGTCCAGATCCTGCGCCCCCAGCACCTTGCGATCGGATTTGCGGAAGAGCACGAAGCGCACTTTGCCGCTCGCGAGGTCCTTGACGGGAAGGCGGATCATCGCCTGAGTCATCGCCACCTCTTTTGCCGCGACGGTGTGCACCTTGCCGTCCGCGCCCGGATACGAGAACGACGCGATGACGTCCGTCGGCGTGAGATTCGAGTCGATGAGATTCAGGACCGCACGGAACGTGACCTCGCCATCTGCGTCCGCGGCAGTGTTGCGGTAGGAATCGCAGTGCATCGCCTTGAGCGGATCGTCAACAACGAGCGTCATCGACGGATCGTCCCAGCAGGCCTTGCCGATCGCACCCTTGCCGCAGTAAAGCGAAACGTTCGCGCGCACCGCGTCCTTCGGCATCCGCGGGGTAATGATCGTCATCCGATGCCACTGCCCGTCCATCTCGTCCTTCTTGAGCGAGGCATAATTGCCGCTGAGATACTTGCCGTTGGCATCGCTCCACTCGCAGCAAAGATGCACCGATCCCTTCTTAAGTTCGCTCTTCGCCTGCACGGTCACGCGATAGCTGCGCCCCGGAATCACCTTGACGGACTGTCCGGCGAGCGCATAGTAATTGGAGTCGGCGACATTTTCGTAGACGATTCCCTGCGTCTGACTGAGTCCCTCGCCACGCACGGGCTTGTAGAGTTTGGGAAGATTCCAGCCCTCGAGCCGTCCGTTGGCATCAAGCTTCTCCAACTGGGGATTTGCGAGCAATTCAGCGGCAACCGCCGCAATCACGATACCGACACACATATACCGAATTCCTTATTTGCTTACTTGATGAAATATCCACCGTAGACCTGAAGCTGTCCGCAGAAGAACTTCTGTCCCTTCGGCAGTTTCTTAACCGTCACCTTGAGCGTGTGCTCGCCCGGCAGACTGTTCGGGGACCAGACATACCAGAAACGTGAATGCAGACGCCATTCGGCCGAGCGAATGCGACGCTGAATCATAGGCTTGCCGCCGTCGAGAATCGTCTCCACCAGCATTTCCTCGGTCTGCGGAATATCGGAGAAGGCAATCGCCTTGCCGTAATACCTGATGGTGAAGGTCGCGCCCTCTTCGGTCGCGGCATAAGCGCCGCGGAGCATCTGCTGCGTGCGACGGCGATCATTGGTATAAACGGCGTCATTCTCCTCATCGACCTTCGTCCAGCCGGGAACGTCCTTGAGAAAACGCGCCGCAGGCACGAGCTCGCATTCGTCGTAGCATCCGCCCGGCAACGCATGAAAACGCCTGGCAAGCGAATGCTCTCCTTTCTTGCCCGCACCGAGCAGCTTCTCAAGCGAGCGCGTCAGCACCTCGACATAGAGGTCGTGTCCCTCGGGAGTCGGATGAACGGTATCGCGAGTGAACACGATTTGTCCCGGCTTCGCCTCGTCCTTGGTATAGACGATCTTGCCGGCATCGAGGCGGGCGATGATGTCCGGTGCGAAGTCGACGGACGGAATGCCGTAGAAGCCGGCGATCTTCTCGAGCGCGGCACCGGAATTCGTCTGCACGCCCTTTCGGAAAGTCGGCGTCGCACTTTTCCAAATGGTGTAGACGAAACAGATGTCGGCGTTCGGATTCACCTTCCAGAGCTGACGGACGATTCCCTCGACCGAACGAGTGTCGGCGCCGTTGCAGCGGAACTCGACGAAGAGAAGATCGGGTACGCCCTGCGAGAGGACATCGTCCTTGAACCTGGCCGCGCCGAAGTCGGCGTTGGTACCGCAGACGGTCGCCCGCAATTCACGGAACTTCGCCTTCGGAAAACGCTTCACGAACCAATCAAACGATTTCGAGCGCCAGCCGTCCGCGGCATCGGTGATCGATCCTCCGAGATAGGCGATGTTGACATGCTTGCCGGACCTGATCTTCGCCGCGAGATTGGGAAGTCCGCCGCGCTCGCGCAACTCCTGAACGGTCTCGACGACCTCGCCGGCGTTAACCGCATCGGCGGATGCAACGCCGAGCGCGAGAAGTCCGGCCGCGAGAAAATCAAACTTCATATCAGAGCCCCTTTATCAGTTTATCCAACACCGGCACGAGCGAGTCATACCAGATCTTATAACCCGCCGCGTGCGGATGCAGAAGGTCCGGCATCATCGCCTTCGTAAGCGTGCCATCGGGCTCGAGGAACTTCGCATTGAAGTCGAGCCAGACGACCGTCTTGCCGTCCGCAAACGCCTTGATCTCGTCATTGACCTTGTCACGATAGACGCGGGTCCCGCTCTTGGGGGAGGCATCACGCGGAAAGATCGGCATGAGCACGATCTTCGACTCGGGATGCTTCGCCTTGATCTCGTCCACGATCGCCTTGATGCCCTCGACCGTACCGCGCCATTGCCAGGAATTGATTCCGTTGTTGGTGCCGATCATCAGCGTGAAGACCTTGGCCTTGTATCCGGTCAGCTCGCCGTTGCGCATGCGCCAGAACACGTTCTCGGTGCGGTCGCCGCCAATGCCGAGATTGAGCATCCGGTACTTCGAGGAAAGCTCCTTCCAAAGCGCCTCACCTCCGCATCCCTGACGCACCCAGCGATGGGTGATCGAATCGCCAACCATGACGACATCGTACTCCTTGCCGCCATTGGCGACGATCGTGTCGCGATGCTGGGCGAGAATGCCTCCGTCCCACCAGCAGTTGCCGAACCCGGCGGTGGGAATCGCGTTGAGCGAACCGCCTTGCTTGGAGAAGCCCTGAGGATTCGACGGCCAGACCGAAGGAATGAACTCGTCCTTATCCGCCTTGAGGCACTGATCGATGAGCGGAATCACGCTCGAAGCCCAGATCTCATAACCCATCGCATTCGGATGCAGACGGTCCGGAAATATCTCGGCGGAAAGAACGCCGTCCGGCGTGAGGAACTTGTCGGAGAAGTCGCACCAGATGATGCGCTTGTTGTCCGCAAACTGCCTGATCGCCCCGTTGACCGCGTCATTCCTGAGGCGCACCGGGTCCTTCGGTCCGTTGCCGCGCGGAAAGATCGAAGTAAGGATGATGCGGGCCTTGGGCTGCTTCTCGGCAATCACCTTCAAGATCTCCTTGATGCCCGAGACCGTGTCCGCCGGCGTTTCCTGCTCGTACGGAAGCTGTCCCGAATTGTTGGTTCCGATCATGAGCAGCACGACCTTCGCCTCGTATCCGTCGAGCTCACCACCCGCGGTAAGCCGCCAGAGGACGTGCTCGGTGCGGTCAGCACTGATGCCGAGGTTGAGCGCGCGGTACTTGCCGTTGGCGAAATACTTGTTCCACGCCGCCGTGCCGGTTCCTTCCCAGAAATGGGTGATCGAATCGCCGATGAAGACAACGGGAGCGCCTCCGGCCTTCACCTTGGACATGAACTGACGATGGCGGTTGACCTGCCAGGCGTTGGTATTGCCGCCGTACATGTCGGGCGTGACCGCACGGATCGCGGCCTCGGCGCCGGCAATGAAGGAAAGGACGATGGTAGTAGATAGGATCAGGTTTTTCATTTTCTTTATCAGAGTTTCTTGAGAACATTGCGGATGGAGCGCTCGCGGGCCTCGATGGACTCGCAAAGCCGGAACTGCACACGCGCGCGGTTCAGGTTCTGCTCGGGCTGCGAGGTCTTGAAATACGTGTTGCCGGCGAGATAGTCCTGGAAGAACCGGAGTCCGAGTTCGAACGGCAGCAGACGAATCGAATCGAAGAGATACGCACGATCGGCATCCGTCAAGAACGCTCCCGCCTCGCGCATGTAACCCTTGCAGAAAGCCGTCGCAAGATCCTCGTCGAAGACCACCTTCGCAAGATTCGTCTCCTCCTCGCCCGCGGGATTGCAGATCGAACGGAGGGCATCGCCGAAGTCCATGTGGATGAGTCCGGGCGAAACCGTATCGAGATCGATCATCGCCGTGCCCTTGCC
>DCIL01000047.1:7607-11916 GCA_002315875.1 Verrucomicrobia bacterium UBA1727
GTCGTCGATCATGATGTTGTTCACCTTGGGGTCGCCATGGAACATGCGCTTCTTGAGCTCGCCCTTCTTCTGCGCCTTCTCGAGACAGACGGCCAGCGAGCGGCGCTCTTCGATGAACTTCGCGCAACGCTTCGCCTCCATCGAAGCACCGAGCAGCGCCTTCGCGCTTTTCTGTTTCAGCGTCGCGTCGTACTTCTTGAGATAGCCCGAGGTGATATGGAAGCCGGGCAGCGGATCCTTCAGGCACTTCGGATCCATGTCGGAGATGAGGTAGTGGAAGTGTCCCAGCGCCGCGCCGCACTCGAGCGCGTGCTCCGGACCCTGGGCGATGTCGAAGGCGTGGGCGGACATGATGCGCGTGATCACGCGCCAGACCTCGCCCTTGTCGTCAGTCACGAAATCCTTCGAGTCCTTCGCCTTGATGATGCGCGGCATCTGCCACACGCGATCGTCGCGGTCTTCCGCCGCGTCCGCCTCGAGCTTCTCATGACAGTGCTTGCAGATCTCGTGCATGTTCGCCATGATCGCCTCGGGCTCGGGAAACACATTGCGGTTGACGCGCTGGAGAATGACCTGCGTCTCGGTGAAGGTGTTGCGGTAGATCGCAAGAAACGTATCGTTGATGTTGCCGTTGCCGAACGGCTGAAGCGCGACCAGTCGTCCCTTGATATTGAACTTGTTGATCAGCATCGAAAGTTCCATATTCCCATCTCCTTTCAGTCAGAATTCATTTCGGGGGAGGCGGCGGAAGGCGCATGCCGCCGCCATCGTCCGTGGCCTGAATTATCTCTCTCGTAGCGAGCGTGAATTCCTTCGCCTCACGCTCACTCACACCGAGCGCCTTCACCGTCTCGTGCAGCAGCGTGTCGCGCTCCATCATGTTAAGGCCGCGCAGCTCGTCCCCCGTCGAACGCAACTCGTCAAAGAGGCGTTTCCGCTCGTCGTCACTCAGTTCCGGATCATGAAGCGACTGTTCGATCTGCTCTCGCTTCGCGATGAGATCCTGCAATCGCTCGTGGTTATCGCGGGCTCGGGAGCTCCAGCCGGACGTGTCGATGGACGAAAGGAAGTCGACCTTCGACTGGGCTCGCTCCAGCCGACGCTGACGCCAGCGGGCCATGCGGTTCGTCATCTCATTGAAGCGGACGGGGTCATTCTTCTTTAGATTCTCCATCCATTCCCGCGGATTCATTCCGGGTCCACCGCGTCCGCCGCGTCCGAACTTGAAGTCGTTCGTAACCGTGACGGTGTTGGTGACGACGGCATCCGTCTCCACCGGACGACGACTATGACGAATCGCCGGCTCCACTTCGCTGATGCGCGCATGACGCTTGGGCCGCGACTTGGGCGCTGGTTCAGAAACGGACACGCCGCGGGAAAGGTATCCCGCGGCAAACCCGGCGGCAGCCGCCGCAACCACGATCAGAATCGAACTCGCCCTCACTGTTTCTTAAGCTCCTCATACATGACCGCACGAGCGGACATCAGATACACGGCTGAATACGTGACCCACCAAACGCAGAAGAATCCCAACACCAAAATGACAGCTTTGACAATCAGCGGCATCGCCTGCGCGATGACCGTCGCCAGCGTGAAGCCAATAAGTCCGCTTAGAATCAAAAACAGAATCGACAGGTCAAGACGGAACGCCTGCCACTTGTAGCCCTTCATAAGCCGGCAGGATTCCGCGATGCACTGCGAGGCGGACCACTCAGGGTTATCGTTCTTCAGATACCAGGCGAGCCGGTAACGATAGACCGCAATGATTCCGGGTATGATGAAAAGCAGCGACCAGAGGAATGCCTTGAGATTGATGATCACGAGGAGCCAGGTCACCTCGAAGGGACGCGAGAAGCCCCCGAACGATCCGGCGAACCAGTTTTCGGTATCGTTCCTCACCGCCTTCAGCGCCACATACGCGCATCCGAAAAGCGCAATCGCCGAGAAGACGTAGATGATGAAGAACTGGAAGAGCGACGCCCCGGCCATCTGTCCGGCCATCGCCGTCGAAGGAATCGCCGAGTCGAGTCCCGCCCTTATCGCCTGGAGCTTCATCTCGGCATAGCCGGTCATCGTCGCGATGTTCATCTGCGAGTAGGCCTGCTTCATCGCATAGCTTACCAGCTGAACGATGCCATTGAGCACGAGGCCGCTGATGAGCACCCTCCAGAACCAGCCCTTCGATATTGCCTGGCGCGCAGCGGCGCGGATGTCGCGGTTGTTCATCATGGCAGCTTACCCCCTGCGAACGATTGCCTCGTATTCCTCTTTCTGCGCCTCCATCGACTCGACCATCTTGAGCTGCGTGCGGCAACGCACGAGATTGTGCTCTTCGTAGGCGGTGCGGAAATAAGTGTCGCCGGCGAGATAGTCGGTCAGGAAACGGATTCCGATCGTAAGCGTGATGAGCCGTCCGGAGAACGCAAGATTCTCGCGTTCCGCTTCGTTAAGGAATTTCGCACCGGCGAGATATCCCTTCACCAGCGCCTCGAAATACTCCTTCTTCGAATAGACCTTCGAAAGGTCGCGTTCGTCCTCGGCCGCCGCCGCCGTCGCGGTGCGCACCATATCGCCGAAATCGTAAAGCGCCGAACCGGGCATCGTGGTGTCGAGGTCGATGACGACCGTGGAGCCGTCCTTGCCGAGCATCACGTTGTTGATCTTCGTATCGTTGTGGGTGATGCGCTCGGGAATCTCACCCTTGGCCATCATCGTCACGATCTTCGCCGCCTCTTCGCGGCGCGCGTCGATGAAGGCGAGTTCCGCGGCGACGGACGCCTTGCGTCCCTTCACATCCGCCTTCGCCGCCTCATCGAGAAGCCGCAATCTGTCAACGGTATCATGGAACTTCGGAATGATCTCCCCGAGCCGCGGCGGCGGCAAATCGGCGAGATCGTTCTGGAACTTCGCGAACGCACCCGCGGCAACTTCCGCCTCCTTGGGATCGGTGATGAGATCGACGCTGTGATAACCTTCGAGGAACTGATAGGCACGCCACGGATTGTTATAGCCGACGACTTCCAGCGACTTCACTCCGCGGCTCTTCAGATGACGGGTGACGCGAAGGACGTTGTCCCGCAGGATGTGCACCGGGAAGATATCCGAATTGACGCGCTGCAGAATGAACCGCGTGCCCCTTTCGGTCTCGACCTTGAAGGTATCGTTGATGTGTCCCGACCCATAGCGGCTGATGTCGGTATAGCCGGCAATGCCCATCGAGTCCAACGCCGCGGCAAGTTCCTCACGCGAATAGTTACGGTTCGACATTTCTGTTCCTCCCTTGAAACCTAACGTTACAGCACGCGCAGCTTGACCGGATCGGCTCCGATGACGCCGCTTGCCTTGATCTCGTCGAGCGCGGCATCGACATCCGCCGACCGGGCCTTGTGGGTGAAGACGACGACCGGAACCGGCAGATTGCCTTCCATGCAGCCCTTCTGCGATACCGTAAGCAATGAAACGCCGTGCTTTCCGAGCGCAGTCGCGACGACGCCCATGGCGCCGGGACGATCCGCCAGCATGAAGCGGAGATAGAACTTCGAGCGAATGTCGCCCGCCGCACGCAGGCGCACCTTGCCCTCGGCGTAGTCCGGCACCCCCCGCTCGTAACGCGTCTCGCCATGCGCGAGATTGCGAGCGATGTCACCGATGTCGCCCACGACCGTGGACGCCGTCGGCAGGCGTCCCGCGCCGCGTCCGTAATACATCGTATAGTCGCTCATGTCGCCCTTGACCATCGCCGCGTTGAACGCATCGTTCACGTTCGCGAGCATATGCGAGAAGGGAATCAGCGTCGGATGCACTCCGACCTCGACCTCATCGCCGTCCTTGGCGACGCACGCAAGAAGCTTGATGCGATAGCCCGCCTCGGCAGCGTACTTGACGTCCGTCCCCGAAAGATTGCGGATGCCCTCAACCTGCACCTGGTCCAGCGTCGGCTGGAAGCCGTAGGCGAGCGCGGAAAGGATGCACGCCTTGTGCGCGGTGTCAAAGCCGTCGATGTCGAGCGAGGGATTCGCCTCGGCATAGCCGAGTTTCTGCGCATCGCGAAGGACATCATCGAAGGGAAGGCCCTCGTTCTCCATCCGCGTAAGAATGTAATTGCACGTGCCGTTGAGAATGCCGTGGATCGACTCGATGTCATTCGAGGAGAGCGCCTCGCGCACCACGCGGATGATCGGGATGCCACCGCCGACCGACGCGCCGAAGTAGATGTCGACGCCGGTCTTCTTCGCGGTCTCGAAGATCTCGCGTCCGTATTCGGCGAGAAGCTTCTTGTTCGCGGTGACGACGCACTTCTTCGCATTGA
>DCIL01000047.1:11937-12256 GCA_002315875.1 Verrucomicrobia bacterium UBA1727
TCAAGGACGAACTTCTTCGCAATGCCCGTGCCGCCGATCGTCTCGACGACTATCTGCACTTCGGGATCGGCAATCGCCGCGGGCGCATCGGTGGTGAGGATGCCGTCCGGTACCGAAATGCCGCGGTCGGTCGTGATGTCGAGATCGGCAATCTTCTTGAGGACGATGTCCACACCGAGACGGCGCGCCATCACCTCGCGGTGCTTGAGCAATCCGTCCGCCACACCGGCGCCGACGGTTCCGAATCCGAGAATCGCTACGTTAATCTGCTTCATGATCAGGTACGGTAATTGGGGGCTTCCTTGGTGATGGTGATGTC
>DCIL01000047.1:12272-12452 GCA_002315875.1 Verrucomicrobia bacterium UBA1727
TGTCGTGCGGACGCGCCTCGCGCTGTCCCGCCGCGGTGACGCGATAGAACTTGCCCTTCTCCTTGAGCTCGGCGATGGTCTTCGAGCCGCAGTAGCCGAGCGAGGCCTTGAGTCCACCGCAGAACTGAGTCATGATCGCACGGACGTGTCCCGAATACGGAACCATGCCCTCGATGCCCT
>DCIL01000032.1:0-175 GCA_002315875.1 Verrucomicrobia bacterium UBA1727
AGATCCTCGTCATGGATACCGAGGTCTACTCCAACACGGGCGGGCAGGCTTCCAAGTCCACGCCGACCGGTGCGATCGCGAAGTTCGCGGCGGCTGGTAAGGTGCAGGCCAAGAAGAATCTCGGTCTTATGCAGATGCAGTACAAGAACGTCTACGTCGCCTATGTGTCGATGGG
>DCIL01000032.1:260-411 GCA_002315875.1 Verrucomicrobia bacterium UBA1727
CGTACGCGCACTGCATCGAGCAGGGGCTCCTGACGAAGACGGGTCCTGCGCACCAGAAGGCGGCGGTGGAATCCGTCCACTTCCCGCTCTGGACGTACAACCCGACGACCGGTAAGGTGAAGCTCGATTCCGCCGACAAGTCCGACACGGT
>DCIL01000032.1:564-1466 GCA_002315875.1 Verrucomicrobia bacterium UBA1727
CTCAAGAAGCTGAGCGAGATGTAATAGTTCCCATCTCCAATGCCTGCGGTGGCATCTGCCGCCGCAGGCATTCAATGTTTCAAGAATCATAACGAAATGGAAAAGGAGGTTGGTGTGTCAATGACCGTAGAAGAAAATGCCGGCAATCTTGAAAAGCTTAAGGCGAATTCGGTTTGGTATGACGCCAACCTCGATTTCTTGCTACAGAAATACCGCGGTCGCTACATTGCCATTGCCGACGGCAAGGTGTTGGGCGATTACGATGATTTTGACAAGGGCGTGGACGAGACGGTCTTGGCGGGATATGCTTTGGGAACGTTCATGGTTCATCTGTGCGTTCCTCGGGTGGAGGAAACGCCGTGGATTTGTCTTTCCGGGCGAGTTGATTTCTCGCGGTCGATGTCATGAGCGCGTTTGTCGCCAGATTTCCTGCCGTTGTAAACGAGATCAAGACGAAGATCTCGGTTTTGCCGTATCGTGAAGATTCGACAAGGTCACTTGAAGTCGCTGGACTCTGGGACACGGGAGCCATGTTTTCCGTAGTATCACGTCGCGTTGCGGAGATGCTTCATCTTGAAGCCGTCGATCTGAAACGCGCTTATACCGCAAACGGCTGGTATGAGACGCCTGTTTATCGGGTTGACGTCGTTCTACCGAACGGGGTACGGGTTTCGGGACTTCATGTCTCACGTGGCGAGTTGATGGTTTGTGACATGCTAATCGGCATGGATGTCATTCGACATGGTGATTTTATGATTACAAACGGTGTTCAAACGGAATTCGCATTTCGTATTCCTGCGGAGGGAAGCGCACCGTATTGATCTTTGACATACCGTCCGACCGTGAATCGGACGGACCGGCCGACACAAGCGGGTGCTTTGGAGAGCGGCGTGACCGAGGGC
>DCIL01000032.1:1504-2215 GCA_002315875.1 Verrucomicrobia bacterium UBA1727
TTAGCGTTCGCGCTATGTTGGCTCACGAGAAACGTGGAAAATTTCTTAAATACGAGCTGGCATGGAATGCGGATGCGCCGAGTGTGGCGCATTCTCTTCGTGTCTCGTATTGGGCTTTTCCACGGCCTCTCGTGAAACACGACGGGAATGCGCCCTTTCATTTCCGTTCGTGATACCGTTTAAGGGCAAATGAAGGAGAGACAATTATGGACCTCAATGCAATTGATAAGAAGTCGGCGGCAATCGGTGCTTGTGCCGCTGTGGTGATTTGGATTATCGGAGGATGGATGTTCGGGGGTGATAGTAGTTCTTCCGCAAAGTGGAAGTGGTATGATTATGGTAACGGCGCAATTAATCTTAGCCGAGTTGGACGGGTGTCTGCGACATTAGACATTGGTGGGAGTAAATATGCTTTATCGGATGCGAGCTATGATCACGCAGTTGATAGCTTCAAGAATATTTTTGAGAGTCTTAGGAAAACTCGTGCAGATCTAAAATTACCCGAAGATGAGACTTTCGTTCATGCCTATGTTGTGCTCAGCTTCGACGATTTTGAATTAAAAGTTTCTGAGGGGACATGTAAAAAGATTGGAGATTTCAAGGATGTTTTTAAGCGTGGATTGCGAGCGTATGAGTCGGTGCTTGATCTGGTGAAATAGGTCTGTGTGTCGAAGGCGGCGGTGGAATCCGTCCACTTCCCGCTCTGGACGT
>DCIL01000032.1:2377-17526 GCA_002315875.1 Verrucomicrobia bacterium UBA1727
GGCTTCAAGGAGAACTACGCGCTCCTCAAGAAGCTGAGCGAGATGTAATCGTCTCTTAGACGCGGAGTCCTCTCCGCGTCAGACCCAAAACGGAGCGCCGCGGTGTTATTGCCGCGGCGCTTCGTTTTGTGGTTGTTGCCCCCACCCCTCATTGACACTTCTGCCCTTGTTTGCTATAATTCGCGCATGAAAAAGATTTATGGGGAGATTGCAATTTCTGCGATGGTGTTTTCCATCGCCGTTTTCGTTTCTTTTGCCGCGCTGGCGGACGTCACGCCTGTTGATGGCACGTGCTACGAAGAAGGTTCGTGGGCTCCTGCATTTTGGAGCGAGCCGCGAATGTGGAATTTCGACACCTACGCGAAGGACGGCGGTATCGCCACATTCACCTCTACGGGGTTTGGCATTAACGAATATCACACTCCGAAGCGCAATGCCTTCATGCAGAATGTTGAAGCGTTGACACTCGGTGGGTTCTATTTGAAGTCACTGGTCACGGCATTTGAAAACAAGGACATCCAGATGGTCGGGGATCGTCCCTTCATCAATAGCGAGCATACTGGTAGCGGTTCGTCCTTCAAGCTTTAGCTGAAGGGCACGGGAGCGAACACGCTCGTCAAGAACGGCAATGGGAACGTGCAAATCGAAACGCCGGTCAAGAACTTCGCCGCCGTTGAGGTGCTTTCAGGCGCGCTTCTGTCCACAAATAATCCGTCTGCTGGCGGTGCTACGCTTTTCGCGGCGGATGACATCCCGATTAAATTGAAGCGTGGGTCGCTATCGTTTAAGCCAGATGCAGGCGACAATGCCACTCCCTCCGCTACGGTCTCTTCGTTGGTTGTTGCGGACGGTGCGGGGACGCTGGCGGTGACGAAGGGATCCAACACCTCCGCGTCGTTGACGCTCGGCAGTATGACGCGAAACGATGGCGGCATCCTCGAGGTGCGTCCGAGTGCCTTCGCGAATCTCGGCGTGAGCGAGAAGGTGCTGGTTACCGGCAAGGAGGCGTCCGCGTCCGCCGAGGACGGCGGACTCGTCGCGTTCGACGGTAATGCCGTCAAGTTCCTGCAATATGACGCGGACAACGGCTTCATTGCGGCTAGTGACACTCCCGCAAATGCCGTCGTGATCGGCTCGGCTACGGACGCTTCTGGCACTGCGACATCGCATGTCGATCCGATCGATTTCACGGCTACCGGAAAAGACGGTTTCATCTGGCGCCCCGCCTCGACCAAAGGACAAACTACTTTTTATGCGACGAACTCGCTGGTGTCGTCCAAGTGTGTCACCTTTGCGTCCCATCCCGCAACCGCGACCCAGCAGCCGATTATCAACTTCGGAACCTTGAGCACTGCCGGAGTGAAGAGCTTTGATCCCCAGTGGACCTTCCCTCTGCGCTTCTCTGGTGTGCGAACGGGCTACCTCTACAATCACATCATCAATAAGTGCGGAGATGTGTATGTGGAGGGATCGATGGCCGATGCGACTACTTCCGCAGGGTTGAATCTCGGAAACAACATCTACACTTACAGCTTGTCTGAAGATGTCAAAAAGGGATTGTACTGTTATGCGACGCTGCATATTTCTGGCGGCGGCTACGGGTTGGGTGCGTTGTATATCGCTGAGTCGCAATGGTGGAACGCGTTCTGGACGCAAAACGGCAAGACCATTCTGGAAGACGATGCGGCGATTGGAACTGGTGGCGACACTACGCGTACCTTCTCGTTCTATGGGCCAATCGAGGGCAATGGGCTACTGAACCTCATGAGCGGTCAGGCTCGCTTCTACGGTACGAACACCTTTTCTGGTGGACTTTCTCTTTCTGCGAACACAGTTCTCACGGCTCGCGGGAAGGGTACGTTGGGTACGGGACCGATTTCTCTCGCAGCTGGCTCGAGACTTTACTTCACCAGCCACGACCCGATTACGGTAAATAATAAGATTACAGGCTCCGCTGCGTCTGTAATTATCCAGAAGTCCAATGTTACGCTCGCTGGCGAGACGTCGTTCAAGCGTCTCGTCGTCCAGCAGACGGGCAATCTGGTGATCGGCTCGTCGGTCACTTGCTATCAAGCAGAGCTGGACGGCGATGCCACGATTACGGCTGCGGACGGTTCAACGGCGACTTTCACGATCGGCGAGGATACGACTGCCACGAACCGCATCGCGGCGGTTATGTCCGATGGAGCAGGCAGCGGTACGCTCAGTTTCGTCAAGCAGGGCGGGAACGTGGTCGAGATCTACGGCACCAATACCTATTCGGGGCAGACCATCGTGAAGGGCGGCACGCTGCGCCTGGCGTCCGACTTCATGACGATACCCGACCTTTCGTACTGGCTCGATGCCACGGATGCGTCTACTTTCTCTTATGACGATAACAATCGCATCACGAACTGGTGTTCGAAGGTCGGTTCTTTCAAGTTTGTAGATCCAAAGACGAAATTCAGCAGCGGCACGGTCCAGAACTCGCGGCCGGAGCGCGTCATTTCCGATGCTGAAGCTGGCGAGAATTATTTCAACAACAATCCGTTCGTGCGCTTCCGCGGATCCAATACGATAGCAGTGGACAAGTGTGATCGTCTCTACGGATCTGATTCCATCCAGCAGCGAACGATTTTTATCGTTTGCCGAACGAAAACTGGTGACGCATATACGCACGGCTCTGCAGGCGGCATGTTCGGCATTGCCGGGCAGGACATTTCGCTGCGTCTCAATTCGTCTGGCACTTTTAACGCCAGCTTGATGGATAGCGGCGCGACTCTATCTTCTGCCGGTTATGGCTATCAGAACGGCGTGAAAAACACAGGATATATCTCTACAGTCGCTCTGTCGGGCGCGAACATCATCACCGTGCTGCATCCGCGCGATGTTCTCGAGGCGAGTTATCAGCATACTTCCACGTTTAAGCCCGCTCTCGGCGGCTGCAATACCGACTGCCGTAACTGGGGCGGTGACATTGGTGAGGTCATTGCGTTCTCGCGTACCCTGACGTCGGCTGAGCGTTGCACGATCGAAAACTATCTTATGAAGAAGTGGAATCCTCAGAACACTATTTCAAAGCTCCACAGTGATGCTGAGTGTGCGATTCCGAAGGCGGAAAATCTGCTGCCGGTAGATACGGATATGACCATCCATACTGGCGCCACGATCGACCTGAACGGAATTTCGCAGAAGGTCCGCACGCTGAAGGGAGAAGGCACGATCATCAACACCTCTACAAATGCCGCGGTGCTGACGATTACCGCGGGCGGCGATTTCCACGGCACGATCAAGGGAAACATCAAGGTCGTTAGAACGAGCGGTGCGGGTGCAGGCGAGGTGGACAATGTCGCGCTGCTCATCCGCGAAGGCGGCACCTTCGTGGCCGAGGGCAACAGTACCACTACCTTCTCGGCCTATAATCCCGCGCCGATTACCAACGATGTCGCATTCTGGCTTGACGCATCCCTGCCCGATACGATTCATGCGAATTCTGATGGTTGGGTGACGAATTGGCAGTGCCGCGCGACTTCGTCGTCCGTTTGCGGATTCATGGCCGATCAGATCACGACTTCTGCCGTCTACAAGACAACGGGTTTCAATGGAGTGAAGCCGAGCGTGTATTTCCAAGGCAGTAATGCGAGGATGCGCTCCTGTGGATCAGATGGCGTGACCGCGGCGAGTGCGACCGTGCGGACGGTGTTCATTGTCGCTCACGGACATTATAAAAACGATTATCGGTACACGTTCGGTCGCGATGGCGTGGATCAGGGGCATAGGATTATAGGAAGTAAAGATTCATCAGACCAGCTCAACCTTTATGCGTATGGCAGCGCCGGCCTTGCGCATGTCGGAGATACGGTTCGGGTTAACGGCGTCGATTATTCGTCATTAACTGTAAGAACCTTCGCAATTCCCAGCGTCTATTGCCTGGTTACGCGAATCGAGGACGTGCATGCCGAAAAAGCGCCTGAGAACATTGAGGATATTGTCTGGGCGTTGGGCGCGTACCACAGCACAAAAAGTGTTGTTGCGGCGCAGGTCGATTTCGCCGAAGTGCTGGCGTATACGCGGAAGCTGTCGGACTACGAGATGCTGCTCGTCGAGAACTATCTCATGGAGAAGTGGATCCGTTCGGGCGCCTCTTGGCCGACGGAAGAGACGCAGGCGTTCGATTCGACTTGCGGACTCGGTGTCTCCGGCGGCGCGCGCATCGACTTCAACGGCGCCGACCTCACCCTCGCTTCGGTCGCGGGCTCCGGCGGCGGTTTCACGAACTTCAAGACGCTCACCGTCACCGACCGCATCGACTTGCTGTTGGACGGGAACAACTGCGTGACATCGCTCGACATCGGCAGTGCCGATAGCCATGTCACTTTCGGTACCGAGGCGAATGGCTACTCGATTCCGGTGAATCTCACCAATGCCTCTCAGATCAATCGCCTCGTTCATCGTCAGAACGCAGTCAAGGTGACTGGTACGCTCGATAATGGCACGCTGACGTTCGCGAATCCTCCCAAGGGCTGGCGCTTCCTCAAGGATGGATCGAATCCGCTCTGGTTCTTCCTCCACAATGGCACGATGCTATTGATTAGGTGAGGTTTGTTAGCATTCATTACAGCTTCGGTTCTTTTCGTATCGCCGGCGCCGCTTGATATGCCGCGGGCGTCGGGGTATTTGTGCCGCGATGGCGAAGAGACCTTTTTCGAAGATCGCTTCAATGTTGCAGATCTTTGGTGTTCGCATGTGATTGACGGACGCTGGACCGATGATGACGGACGGCTTTTTATGCTTTCTACGCTAAGGGAGCCGCCGGTGTATGTGGATGTTGAAGCCGATGTCCATCAGGTGTCCACGAGAACGGCCTATGAGAGCTCGGTGAAGTGTCCCGAATGGCGCGACAAGCGTCGGCTCGTAGATGCGATCGCCGCACTCTCGCCGATCGAAATCGCGGAGAAGGGGGCGCGTCCGCGTCAGATGCCGCGTGGCTTCAAGGACGTCAGGTACTGGCAAGGAACGAACGAAACCGCCATTGTCTGCGCGCTGTTGCCGGAGGACGATCGCGTCTGGCGCCTCGCTATCTGGACGCTTTCGGAGGGCGATGACTTTTCGGAGATGCTCAAGAAATTCGAGGATGAGGTCTTCGATAGGAAGTTCAAGCTTCCGGCGGCGAAGCTCGAGACGGTCAAGGGCGAGCGGGAGCTCCTGCGGCGCGATGCGCGGCATTCGGTGTCCGCCTACCGCGAATGGCGCGTTACCGATGCCGATGAGTTTTCCGTGTTGGATAGCACCGGTACGTCCAGGGATTTCGTCGTCACCTTGACCAACGATCTCAAGAACATGCGTGCGCTTTACGCGAAGACGCTGCCGACCGGAATCTCCACGTCCAATTCGCTTGCCGTCGCGCGCATCTACGGATCGCGCGATGACTATCTCGACGCGCTGGAAGTCGAGGGCCTTACCAATATGAACTGGACCGCGGCGTACTGGGCGCCGTCCCGTCGGGAGCTGGTGGCGAGCATTCGCGAGGGTGATACCGAGGAGCTTCTGCGTACCGTCCGTCACGAGGCGTTTCACCAGTATCTCTCGTATGCCACCGCATTCATTTCGGTATCGCCGTGGCTTAATGAGGGATACGCCCAATATTTCGAACATGGTATGGATAGCACCTTCAAGGCGACGGCGGACGAGATCGATGCCTATGCGAAATTGCTGCCGCCGCTTCTGATCATGGACTATCCCGAGTTCTATTCGGGTAGCGACGCCGAGCGCTTGCTCAAGTACCGTCTCGCCGAGACGATCACGGTCTTTATCGAGAAGGGTGCGCCGCTCGTGCGTTTTCAGCCGTTCGCGAAGGTCAAGGAAAATTACTTCAAGGTGCTCATAAAAACTCAGGACATGCGCCTGGCGACGGCCGCGGCTTTCCCCAACCGCGACTTTCTCGATTATTTCGTTAACGAATGGAAACGCTATTGGAAGAACAAGTGAAAAAGTTTATCGAAGAGGCGGTGGAGCGGCTGGTGGACGAGGTGCGCACCGATTGCGGCGCTGAGTCGCTCGCTCATGTTCTTGCGGTAGTGCCGACTGCCGAGTCCGGACGTCGACTCCGTCTCGCTCTTGCTCGTCGCTTTCCGAAGGGCATCGTTCCGCCAGAGGTGCGGCTACCGGATCAGCTGGAGATTGACTCGGAGGATCCGTCGCTGGCGACGCGGGCGGACGAACTGATGGCGCTTTGTGCGGCGATCGGCGGCAATCGCGCTGATGTCGAATATGCCGCGGAACTCGCTGATCTGAGACGCCTCCTTGCGGAGAAGGCGCTCTCGTTTGCCGATGTTGCCGCGGTTGAAAGCGGCGACGAGCGTTGGCACGATCTTGCCGAACTTGAAAAGCGCTACTACGATGCACTCGCTGCGCGTTCGCTCAAGGATCGCATCCAGATGAGGAAGGAAGGACGTCCGCTGCCCGAGGGAGTGGAGAAGGTGATGAGGTTCGATCATGCGTTTTGAGGACATCATTCCGTCCGCAACTGCGGCGGACGAGGCGCGGAAGATCGCCGATTATTTTGCCGCGGTGAAGCCGAACGAGGCGCTGCCTGCGCTTTGCGTGGCGGACCCGACGATGTTTCCCGATCTCGTAAGCGCCTTCGAGGCGAAGGGAATGCGTCTTCACAATCCGGCGACGGTACGGCTCGTAACCTCTTCGCTCGGACGATTGGTCGCCCAGATGGCGGACCTGCGCCGCACCCGCAGCTACGACGTTTTCTCGTCCTTCATCCGCGGCGGCGACGTCCGTCGCTGGCTCAAGGCGAACATCCTCGGCAAGGGCGGACTTCCCATCGACGATGCCGCGCTCGTGCAGGCCTTCGAAGACCTCGATCACCGGCAGGCGGAACTCCTGCCGGAAACTGTGGACGACATCTCCTCGAAGACGACCGGCACGCTGCGCATGATCTTCGAGTTCGTTCTGAAGGAGATTCGCAAGAAGGATCTGCGCGGCATGCTGCGCTCCATCTTCTCCGGCTTCATCCTGGACGAGCGCGACGAAAGCGCCCGCGAATTCGCCGCGGCGGCGAAGCTCGTCTGCAAGATCATCGATGACTGCGAGGCGTATGGCAATGACGAACTCTTTGCGCAACTTCTCGATGAGGCGGTCTATTCGCTCGAGCCGGACGAAGGGGACGCCATTGTGGCGGATGGGTGGATGGAACTGCCGTTTGTCGAGGCGGACGAGATCATTATCGCGGGATTCCAGGAAGGGTGCGTTCCCGAGTCGACCGTGGGTCACGCATATCTGCCGGACTCTCTGCGCACCAAGCTTGGTCTCACCGACAACGCCTCGCGCTATCGGCGCGATCTCGCCATCTTCCGCTCGGTCGTGTCCGCCCGCGCTCCGGGCGCGGTCAAGGTCTTCTTCCATTCGATCGACGCGAACGGTGACGTGCTGAAGCCCTCGCGACTTCTTTTCGAGGATACGGACGACTCCGAACTCAGGCGGCGTGCGCTCGCTTTCTACGCGTCAAAGGCCGGCACGGCCGAGGAATGTCTGGCCTCGTTGCCGGACGCCTGGCGGCTCAACCTGGAGATACCGCCGCAATATGAGGAACTGCAATTCTCATCGCCGTCCTCCATCGACCGCTATCTTTGCTGTCCCTTCAACTATTATCTCACCAAGAAATTCGGTGACAAGCCGTTCGATGACCGCGCCGAAGAGCTGCAGTCGTGGGAATACGGAAACTTCGCTCACGATGCGCTCGAGAAGTGGGGAATGTCCGACCTGAAGGACTCGACCGACGCCGCGGAAATCGCGGACTTCCTCACGCACCAGGTGGACCTCGCCTTGGGCGAGCGATTCGGAACGTCCATGCCAGTGATCGTCTCAATGCAAGGCGAAAGCATCAAGCGGCGACTTCGTAACTTTGCGGAAATACAGGCCAAGCGTCGTCTCGACGGATGGCAGGTGGTGGCGACTGAAATGAAATTGCACGTGAAGTACGGCCACACGACGGTCAAGGGCCGTTGCGATCGCATTGACTATAACGCGGCGCGCAGCGTCTGGTGTGTGATTGACTATAAGACATGGGACACGCTTCCCGAGAAGAACGATTCCGTACAGTTGCCGCTTTACTGTGCAATGCTGGATGCGCTTCCAGATGCTCCGTTTGCCGATGCCCATCGCGATCACATTGAAAGCTGCTACTGCATTATCGGCAAGGACCGTGAGAACGTGCTGTTCACCGCTCACACTACGGGAGACGCGCTTCCGGAAGCGGAGAAGCGCATTGCGTCCGCCATCGACGGCATCGAGAAAGGTATCTTCTGGCCTCCTGCGCCCGATGCGAGATGGCAGTATGCGTATAAGGATTGGATGTTCGGATTCCGTCCCGAGTTGAGCGTGTGCGAAGCGTGGATCAAGGATCAGGAGGCGAGGTTGCCCCATGAATGAATTTCATCCCTATGAACTGATCGAGGCCTCGGCCGGCACCGGCAAGACCCAAGCGCTCGCCGAGCGGCTCATCGCCTTGCAGGAACTTGAAGTCAATCCATCTGAAATTGCCGCGCTCACCTTTTCGCGTGCGGCGGCCGGTGAGATCTTCGAGCGCTATGTCACCATGCTCGCTGAGAAGGAGGGAGCGGCGGATCGCCTTCGCGAGGTTCTGCGGACTCAGCATCTTTCTTTGATCGGCACTCTCGACAGTTTCCTGATGCGGATGGTGCGGGTCTTTCCGCGCGAGCTCGGACTCTCCGGACAGCTCGAACTTATGGACGACTTCCGCGCCAAGGTGGAGGCCGGTTCGCTCTCGTTCTCGATTCTGCGGCGCACCGACCGCGCGTCCGCCGAGGCCTTCACCGAGGCGTTTGCGCTGGCGATGAATCACGAGGATGTGCGCAGCTTCGCCTCAACCTACCGCAAATTCGTCTCCAATTGGCACGAGCTGGTGCTCGCGTATCCGAAGGCCGCGAGCTGGTCGTTCGTGCCAGAGGGGATTGATCCTGATGGCGAAGTGCCGACTCTGCCGGAGGAACTGAAGGATCTCGAGACGGCGATTCGCGAGCGACGCGATTTCCCCGAGACAGGCGTATCGGCAAAGCTGCTCAAGTGCGAAAACCTCTTTGGCGAGGGATTTCTCGAGTTCTCGTTCAGACGCAAGGTCTATTCCTACGACACCGAGAAGTCCGCCGCGATTCGCAAGGCGATTAGGATTGCGCTGGCGCGGACGCTGGTTAAGTGCAGCGAGCTCGCCCGCGGCGTTCATACTCTCATCTCCGCTTTTGAGCGCGAATACGATCGCACGGTCAGAAGCCGTGGACGAATCGTCTTCTCCGACATTCCCCGACTGCTGGCGAAGATGAACGAGTGTGACCGGCTCAATCTCGAGTTCCGCATGGACGCGCGGCTGCGTGCCTGGGCTCTCGATGAGTTTCAGGATACGAGCCGCGAGCAGTGGAAGGCGCTTTCCAATCTGCTGGACGAGGCGAAGCAGTCGGACGGCGAGAAGTCCCTCTTCATCGTCGGCGACATCAAGCAGGCGATCTACGGCTGGCGCAACGGCGATGTCGGCATTTTCCGCCGCGAGAAGGAGAGCGGTTTCTATTTCGAGAGAACGCTCAACAAGTCGTATCGCTACGGAGTGGCGATTACCGAGGCGGTGAATCGTGTCTTTACCGAGGGACGCATCCCTCGCGATTTCCCCGAATTCAAGGCCGAGAAGCACGAAACCGCCAAGAGCGAGGTAATCGGTTTCGTTCATACCATCGAGTCGCCCGGAGGCTTCCAGCGGGACTTCGTCGAGCCGGTATTCAATGCGCTAAAGGCGGTGGATCCGATCGGCCGCGGACTTTCCGCCGCGGTGCTGGTGCGCGGCAACACGTTCGGTGAGCTGCTTGCGAACGAACTTCGGCTCCGAGGGATGGAAGGCGTGGTCTGGGAAGGCGAGAGCGCGATTCTCGATACGCCTGCGCTCAATGCGTTTCTCGATTACGTGCAACTCGCGGAGCATCCGTCGGACCTGATGAGCTATCGTCATTTCACGACGACACCGCTCGCGAAGGCGATGTATCCGGAAGGAATTCCAACTGCCGCGGAAATTTCCTGCGAGGCCTCGCTCTCGCTAACCGAGAAGGGACTCGTCAGAACCTTCCGCGTGCTGCGATCTTTCTTGCCGGCTGCCGCGGACGAGGCGTGGGACGAGTTTACCGAACTCAGGTTCACCGATATGCTCCGCGCCGCGGCCGAGTTCGAGCTTCAGATGCGGCCGGGTTCGCGGCTTGGCGATTTCGTCGCGTTTCTCGAGTCGAAGAAGAAGCGCAATGTCGCCGAACCGGGCAAGATTCGCATTATGACCATCCATCGGTCCAAGGGACTCGGCTTTGATTATGTCGTGCTGCCGCTTTACGAGAAGAACTCGATTTACGGCGATGGCAAGGATAAGGTGCTTATGGGCGATGGATGGGTGCTTCCGGATCCGGGATCTCACACCAATTCCGCCTTTCCCGAACTCAAGGCCGCGGCGGAAATGCGCAGGGTGCGCAAGACCGAGGAGGAGCTCTGCAATTATTACGTGGCGATGACCCGCGCGAAGAAGGCGATGACGATCATCCTTCATCCGCAGCCGAAGTCCGCCTCGAATGCGGTGCGCTTTTCGAATCTCGTGCGCGAAGCGCTGCCGACCGAGATTGGCGATCGCGAGTGGTATCTGAAGGAAACGGCGCCGGAACCCGCGGCGAAAGGGTGCAGTACGGTTCCTGATGCGACGGGTTTCGTCCGCGCGCCGCGCCGCAAGCTACGCCGCCGGTTGCCCTCGCTCGTTTTCGGAGCCGGAGAGTCGGCAGGAGATCTCTTCCAGCGCAGTGCGCGCGCGGAGGCGATGCGCCGCGGCACCGAGATCCACGAGAAACTGTCCAAGGTCGAGTTTGACGATGATCGGTTGAAGAAACCTGACGGATTCGTCGGTCTGTGGCGCGAGCGGGCGTTCGAACTGTTGGTGGACGGCGAATGGATTTCAGGACGCTTCGATCGGGTGGTGTTCACCGAGGTCGACGGCGTTCGCCGCGCCGAGATCTGCGATTTCAAGACGAACCGCAACTGGAAGAAGCTGCCACTCGATGAGTTCGAGGCCGAACTGGAGGAGCGTTATGCCGCCCAGATGTCCGCCTATCGCCTCGCGCTTTCGCGCCTCACCTCGCTTCCGCTCTCCGCCATCACCACCCGCATCATCGCGGTTTGATTCAGATGCGTACGATTGTTTTCAACGGATGGGCTGCGGGACCGGAGGTGTGGGACCTGACGAGTTTCCATCGGGACTGGACGTTTGACTATGTCGAGCAGATGGACGGTGTGCCAGAACGGGTGCTTGCCGATTTCGACGAGTTCGTGCTTGTCGGCTTTTCGATGGGGTCGACCATGGCGCTGAAGATGCTGCTGAAGTTTCCTGAGCGGGTGCGCGGACTCGTCCTCGTCTCCGCCACGCCGCGGATGATGTCCGATGTCGACTGGCCTGGCTTCACCGAGCGGCGGATCGCGGCGTTTCTTCAGGGCACCCAGATGATCTATGCCGGCAATCCTTCGCCGATGTATCGAACGGATAATCTCGAGCGTGGACTCGACTTCCTTAGAAATACCGATCTGCGCCGCGAACTAGAGGAGAGGTTCGCCGGCAAGGAGGTCGGATTCCCGGTCGAGGTGCTGCATAGCGAGCGGGACGGAATCGTGCGTCCGAACAACGCGCTCTACTTTAAGTCGCTGTTCCCTCAGGCGAAGGTGACAATGGTTCCTGGCAATGAGCACGTCCTTCCAATCCACGCCCACGATCTTGTCAATAAAGCCGTGGATAGGGTGTCTAATTTTATGATATAATACACACACGATGAAAATTGTTCACTCTGCGTTTCTGACGATCGCGGCACTCTTTTGCTTTGCCGCGAACGCCGACACTCTTACTTGGACAGGTGCCGCGGGCGACAATCGCTGGCTCACCTACTCCAACTGGTCCGGCGCAACGGCCTCGACGGACTTCTCCCTGCCGCACGACTATGTCTTCAACAATCTCGCCGATGGTGCCGATATCAAGCTCGCGAAGTACAACAATCAGACGCTTATCATCAAGTCGCTGACGATGACGATGTCCAGTCCCTCGACCCGCAGCTGGACCTTCTCCGGTGTCGATGGCAATGCTCGCGTCCGCACGCTCTCCTCCGGCACCATTACCATCGCCCAGGGTTGCACGCTCACCATCACCGCCAAGACCGACAATCCCTGGAACTCCACCTACAACGCCTTCACCTTGACTGGCGGCGGTGCGCTCAGAATGTCCACCCAGTGGGAGAGCTGGGGCGGCGTTGTCTATATCAATGACGCGACCTTCATCTGCAACGATGCCGCCGCTGCCCCGCAAGCCGGCTTAGGCGATCTCTATTACATGCTTCAGAGCGATAAAGCGGTCTTCAAGCTCGAGCGCAATTCTTTCGGACATATCAAGGGCAATACCGAGGGAACCTATCCGACCATCATGCTCAATGATTTCCAGT
Source organism: Verrucomicrobia bacterium UBA1727 (assembly GCA_002315875.1). GTDB lineage: Bacteria > Verrucomicrobiota > Kiritimatiellia > RFP12 > UBA1067 > UBA1067. The sequence continues at coordinate 14,881 of DCIL01000032.1, forward strand.
TTCTCAACTCCTGCAATCAGAACTATTCCTACAGCGGCGCCATCGTGGGCAGCGCGTCCTCGACGTTCGGCGTGATGTACCCCCATTCATTCACGATCACCAGCTCTCCCGCCTCACTCGGCACCTTCGCGGTTTACAACGGCGACCTTCTTTTCGGCAGCGCCGCTTCGCCGGTCACGCTTACGTCCGAAGCGAAGCTGGACGTCCGGCGTATGGGCAACATCAAGCTCTTTTCCGATCAGACGATTGCCGCGATCAATGGCGTGGGCTCAACCGGCACGATCGACATTCCCACCGGCAAGAAGCTGACGCTTACCGGAACGGCTGGCGAGATGTCGTCCACCACCTACAACGCGCGTCTTACCGGCGGTGGCGATCTCGTGAAGCGCGGCGCGGCATACGAGCTGCAGCTTACTGGCGATTCCACTGCCTTTACTGGACGCGTCCAGGTCGCCGAAGGTACGCTCCTCCTCTCGCACGGCGATCTCGCGCTCGATGACGACATCGTCTTTTATTCTCCCTTCGAGAACCAGACCTTCAATACCGAGCGTCTCACTGGCGAGAAGTACAGCAAGCATACGATTTGGAGCACCACTCCGATTTCCTACATCGCCGAGCCGGATATTGAACGCGGTGAGGGCGTTTTCGGTGATTGCATCCGTTGCGGCAACAAGGGGGTCAAGGACACCCGCTGGGTAATGGGTACTGAGAAAACTTGTACGAAGAAGATCAATCGGTCCAACTGGACGGTCAGCTTCTGGATCAAGCCGGACGGCGTCTCCAATACTGGGTGGCGCAGCGGCCACATCTTCAATCTCGGCACTTGGAGCGACACCGAGAATCCGTACATTCTCGCGCTTATCCAGTTTGAATACAACAAGACGACCGGAGTCAAGCGCATCCGTGACTACAGCAGCAACGTCGTCACTCGCGATCTCGATCTTCTGGATGGCAACTGGCATCATGTCGTCTACATTCAGGAGCCGCGGGCGAAATACATTTGGGTCGATGGCAAGCTCGAGGCCAAGGAAACCGATTTTTCCAAAGACATCTTCATCACGGCTGCTAATATTCAGATCGGCGGCAAGGATACGTGGGGAATCAATAGCGCCTATTGCGGACTCTTGGACGAGCTGATCGTCGCCAATGGTAGCTGGAGCGAAGAGCGCATCCTGCGCGAGTACAATCGCTGCGTGGCGCCGGAAGCCGCCGTTGCCAAGCCGCTGCCGAAACCTGCTGCTCGCTGGACATTCGATGAGGACTACAACGATCATATCGGCGGCATCGAGATGAAGACCATTGGCACTGCAGATCCGGCGATCGTCACGATGCCCGGCGCGTCCGGCAAGTGCCTCCATCTTAAGAAAAACAGCGCGCTGCAGCTCAAGGGCCCGTCGTATCCCGCGAATCTGCCCACTGGCAAGAAGCCGTTTACGGTTTCGATCCGTCATCGCTTCAACAACACCGGCGAGTTCACCTCGTCCTTCACCATGGGCGATGTCTCAACGGTCGACCGTTTCATTGGCGGCGGCATAGCCGGCGGCAACCGCTATTCCTGCTTGTGGTGGAGGAAGGTCAAGTCAAAGAGCACCAGTTGCGCTTTCGACTATTGTCCCAACAGCATTGATTCTTTTACGCCGAGTCTCCCCGTAAGCTGGGACCACATGGTCGCCGCCTATGACGGCACCAATGTCGCCTGCTATATTGACGGCCATCTCAGATCCACCGTCGCGGCAACTACGCTCGACATGGCCGGCGGGACCGTCTATTTCGGATACGATCCGTATGCGGTTGAAGCCAATGCCACGAACTTCCTCGGCTGGGTGGACGACGTGGCGGTGTGGACCAACTGCTGTCTCAATGCCAATCAGTGCCGCGAGGTCGTGCGCTCTTTCCAGCGTGATTTCCAGCCTGTTGGACAGTTGGTCAATGCGGCGGTGACGATCGAGGCGGATGGCTTGCTCAAGACCGAGGGCGTCGGCAATGCGGTCAAGTCGCTCTCCGGCACAGGTGAGATCCAACTCACCCGCAGCTCTGCGCTGATGGCGGGCGCTTCCGATTTTGCAGGTAAGCTCGTCGGACAAGGCCTCGTTGAGCTCACCGACGGCTCCGATCTCTCGGCCTCGTCCGCTTCCGATTTCTTCGGCGTGTTGCGTCTTAACGGCGGCGCGTCGCTTCTCAATCCCACATACGCTCAGTGCACTGTGCGTCTCGCAACCGGCGGAGTGACGGGCGGTGCGGCGCCTGTCGAAGTGCTTGAAGGCGCGACCTTGTCAATCAACGTTGCCGCGCAGGACGTGGCGGGCGTTTCGACGACCGGTAGGCTGACCCTTCCGATGGAGGCGACTGTCGTCCTCAATGGCGACGCACCGGAAGGGGATATGCTGATTGCCGAGGCGGGCACGATGGTTGCTCCGTCCGATTTCTCGAAGTGGCATCTGCCTGGTGGAGCCGGACGCTACCGCCTGCGCGTCAAGGACAATAAGCTCTATCTCGTCATTCGCCGCGGCATCGCCGTCATCTATTTCTAATTCGATAAAGAGGGAATGATCAATATGACCAAGCCGAAATACATGGACAAGGACTTCCTGCTCGACACCGACGCGGCGCGCGAGCTCTATCACCGGCATGCGGAGAAGATGCCGA
>DCIL01000032.1:17635-23650 GCA_002315875.1 Verrucomicrobia bacterium UBA1727
AGTGGCGTCAGATGCGCTCGAATGGAGTCGACGAGAAGTACGTGACGGGCGACGCGAGCTGGCATGACAAGTTCGTCAAGTTCGCCGAGACGATGGAAAAGTTGGTGAAGAATCCGCTTTTCGACTGGTCGCATCTTGAGCTTTCGCGTTACTTCGGTGTCAATGAGCGTCTTTGCTCGGCGAGTGCCGAGCGCATCTGGAAGAAGTGCAATCAGAAGCTCGCGCAGAAGGGCTTCTCGGCGCAGGGACTCATGAAGAAGTCAAATGTCGAGGTCGTCTGCACGACGGATGATCCCGATGATGACCTTCATTTCCACCAACAGATTGCGAAGAATCCTTTCGGCACCAAGATTCTGCCCGCGTGGCGTCCCGACCGTATCCTCAAGGAAGCGGTGGCGAAGAAGAAGGATCCGATGAAGCATCTCGCCGAACGCCACGAGTATTTTGAGAAGAACGGATGCGTCCTCTCCGACTATGGACTCGTGGACATTCCGGAAAATGGACTTTACGCCGATCTTCTTTTCGAGTGCCTGAAGATGGATGCGAAGGCGGGGTGGACGACTCAGCTGCACTTCAACTGCATCCGCAATCTCAACACGAAGATGTTCAAGAAGCTCGGACCCGACACCGGTTTCGATGCGATCGGCTGTGCCGATTCCGGCCTTGGACTCGCAAAGCTCTTCGATCGCCTGGAGAAGGCGGACGCCTTGCCGCGCTGCATCCTCTACTCGCTCAATCCGCGTGATACCGAGATGCTCGCCACCATCATGGGCTGTTTTCAGAAGGGGCCGGATGTCGGTAAGATCCAACTCGGCTCGGGCTGGTGGTTCCAGGATCAGAAGGACGGCATGAAGAAGCAGCTCGAGGCGCTTTCGGCGCTCGGCTGTCTCGGCAACTTCGTCGGCATGCTCACCGACTCGCGCTCGTTCCTTTCCTATACGCGCCACGAATACTTCCGCCGCATCCTCTGCCAGAAACTCGGCACTGAAGTCGAGAAGGGTGAGCTTCCGGCTGACATGAAGTGGCTCGGCCAAATCGTCGAAGATATCTCCTATAACAACGCCAAGCGCTATTTCGGCTTCTGAAAACCTAAAGCAAGAAAACGACAATGCAGAGAAGGACTTTTCTCAAGGATATGCTCGCGGTTGGTGTGGCGCCGATTCTTTTCGGCGGCTGCGCATCGAAGTTCATGGCGAACCGCCGCGTAAACGTTGGCATCATCGGTTACGGACGCATCGCCTCGTCTTTCGAGGTGCCTTGTGTGCTGAGACGCAAGGACATCGCCCGCATCGTGGCGGTCTGCGATCTTGATTCGAAGCGCGCGATGGCCGGTGCCGAGCGCATCGAGAAGGCGTATAATGACGGCACGAAGGTCTCGGTCTTCCACAATTACAAAGAGCTTTGTGCGCGTCCCGACATCGATGCGGTGATGATCTGTCTGCCCGATTTCTGGCATGCGCTCGTGGCGACCACCGCGATCTGTTCGGGCAAGGACGTGTGGCTGCAGAAACCGTTCACGCAGACGATTCTCGAGGGACGCCTTCTCGCCAATCTCGCGAAGAAGTACGGCACGGTCATGCAGGTCGGTTCGCAGCAGCGCTCTTGGCAGGTCTTCCAGAAGGCGACCGCGGCGGTTCTCGAGGGCAAGCTCGGGGACATCAAACGCATCGAGGTCGGCATCGGCATCGACAAGGAGGGTGGTTCGAGCGCGCCGGAGAAGGTGCCCGCGAATTTCGATTATGAAACCTGGTTGGGTCCGACCGATCACAACGTTCCATATAATTACACGCGCTGCCACAATGACGACCTGAAGAAGATCGGTAGTCGTCCCGGCTGGATTCAGCTCGAACCTTACGGCTGGGGCATGATCACCAACTGGGGCGCGCATCACCTTGATGTCGTCCGTTGGGGTCTCGGCGGTATCGCGCCGGACGGAGTTTCGGGCACGGCGAAGTGGATGAGCACCTCGGGCGGCAAACTCTGGAACGCGCACACGGCTTACGATTTGCATTACAGCTTCAATGGCGGGCGCACCGATGTGCATGTCTGCAACCGTTATCAGAACGGCGTGAAGTTCATCGGTGAGAAGGGCGAGTGGATCTTCTGCACCCGCAACTACAAGCCGATCACGCCGTCCGATCCCAAGCAGGCGCCGAAGAACGGCGATCTTCCTCCGCTCGCGGCCTCGAAGCCCTCGCTCCTGCCGGCCTTCGACACCAAGAACGATTGGAATCCCAGTCAGGCCCACGTCGACAACTGGCTGGAGGCGGTGCGCGCGGAAGATCCGTCCATGACCGTCACGAACGCCGAATCCGGCCATCGCTCGACTTCGATCTGTTCGCTCGGCAAGATGTGCATGGATCTCGGCCGCGGCAAGAAGGACGGCTGTTCGCTCTCGTGGAATGCCGCCGAAGAGGTGACGGGCAATCCGCTCGCCGACAAGCTTATGAAGCCGTTCGCGAACGGAAAGTTCGATCTCAAGGTCAACCTCGCCGAGTTCGGGCTGAAGTTCGACGCCGTGATCTGAGGACTGGGGTTTGAGGTCCGTGCGCTTGAGATAACTGCCGCGGTCTTCGCCTATTCCGTCTTCGCGCTCGCTGTGGCGTGGGCGACCATGAAGGCCGTAGACGCCCTGCCGAATCTGCAGATAGGGTTGTTTAGGAGAAGGGATGTTTAGTATAATATCGTTGAATTTCAAACTAAGGAGAAAGATACGCAAATGAAATACCTGATGCTCTCGTCCGTTGCGCTTTCCGCAATGGCTTCCTTTGCCGCAGTGCCGGTGGCGCCCGTTGCTGATAACGGACTTCCCGTGACCAATACCGCGCTCAACGAAGCGCGCGTGCCGTTCCGGCTCGGTGTCGCCGGCTACACCTTCTGCAAGCGTAATCTCGACGATACGCTTAAGATCATGAAGAATGCCGATGTCCATTATCTCTGCGTGAAGGACTTCCATCTCAAGTATACGGCTACTGATGCCGAGATCGCCGCGTTCAAGCAGAAATGCGCCACGAACGGCGTGATTCCGTATGCGCTCGGTCCGCTGTACACCAAGAACAACGACGAGGTGCTCGCTTACTTCGAGTTCGCCAAGCGTTTCGGTGCGAAGGTGATCGTCGGTGTGCCGTACGATCCGCCGGCGGGTGGCAAGGATAAGTGGAATCAGCGCAAGGGGTCCCGGAAGCAGCTCGAGTACATCGACAAGCTTGTCAAGGATTTCGACATCAAGTACGCGATCCACAATCACGGTCCCGCCTCGCCGGAGATGTATCCCGACGTCGCTTACGGATGGAACCTCATCAAGGATCTCGACAAGCGCATCGGCTTCTGTCTCGACATCGGCTGGGAGTACGGCAGCGGACGCGATCCGGTCGCGACGATCCGCAAGTATGCCGATCGCATCTTCGATGTGCACGTCAAGAACTTCAAGATTGATGCGCCGGATGGTTATGGCGTTCCGCTCGCCCGCGGCAAGATCGATTACGTCAAGGTCTTCAAGGCGCTGACCGAGGTCGGATACTCGGGCGTCTGCGCGCTTGAATACGAGCGTAACTTCGAGGACAACGCGGCGCTCGTCTCCGAGTCGATCGGCTATGCGCGCGGTGTTTGCCAGACCCTCCAGGTCAAGGCGCGCATGATGCCGGTGCCGGAAGGCGCGAACACGCTCACGGTCGAGGAGAAGTCCGAGGGTTACGAGCTGCTCTTCGACGGCAAGACGCTTCCTACGAAGCTTTGGATCGGTGAGAAGGAGAAGTTCCAGTGCTTCCCGAAGAAGGGCTGGTATGCCGAGGCCGGTGCGCTCTACATGAAGCCGGTGAGCGGCATCGCTCCCAACGGCAAGTGGTTCCCGCTTCCTCCCGAAGACGCGCGACTCGGCGGCGGCGGCTCGATCGTCACGGTGAAGAAGTACAAGGACTTCATCTTCAAGTTCGACTTCCGTCTCACCGAGGCGGCGAACTCCGGCATCAAGTACTACTACGACGAGACCGTCAACAACAAGGGAACGTGCGAAGAGTATCAGGTGCTCGATCCGGGACATCCCGACTATGACAAGCCCAATGCGTCCGGCGTCGAGGGCACGCACCGCATCGGCGCGCTCTACGATCTCGCCGCGGCGCCGCTCGCCGAGAAGTTCATCAAGCCGACCGGACACTGGAACTCGGGCATGATCGTCGCCAAGGGCAATCACATCGAGCATTGGCTCAACGGTGTGAAGATTCTCGAGTACGAGCGCGGCAGCGAGCAGTTCCGCAAGTGGGTCGATGTCTCGAAATACGCGAAGTGGGGCAACGACGCCGCGGGCAATCCGCAGCGCTGGGGCGAGGTGCCGGTCGGCCGCATCCACATTCAGGATCATAGCGACTCCTGCGTCTACTACTGCAATCTCAAGATCAAGGAGCTTTAAGCGATGAACCGCAGGAGTTTTCTCAAGGCCGCCGGTGCGTTTGCCGGGGTGCAGATTCTTCCCGGCTGTTTCTGGACGCGCGGATATGCCGCGAACGGCAAGGTGCGGCTTGCGGCAATCGGCTGCGGTGCGCAGGCGTGGTACGATCTGCAGCAGTTCGACCGCAATTCCGACATCTGTCAGGTGGTCGCGCTCTGCGATACCGACATCGGGGCGCCGCATACGGTCGAGGCGCTCAAGCGCTGGCCGGACGTGCCGCGCTTCCAGGATTTCCGCAAGATGTTCGATGTGATGTCCGGTGAGATCGACGCGGTCCTCATCGGCATTCCCGATCATTCCCACTTCTGCGCGGCGATGGAGGCGATGCGCCGCGGCAAGGCGGTTTACGTCGAAAAGCCGCTTGCGCATTCGTTCCGCGAGTGCGAACTTCTGCGCAAGGCCGAACTCGAGTGCGAGGTCGTGACCCAGATGGGCAATCAGGGCCACAGCGGCGACAACTTCTATCAGTATCGCGATTATGTCGCCAACGGCACGATCAAGGATGTGAAGAAGGTCGTCTCGCACATGAACATGCAGCGTCGCTGGCACAAGTGGGGCGGAGCGGTCAAGTCGTATCCGCCGGCCGACGCGAAGCCGCAGACGCTCGATTGGGAGACCTGGATCAATGCCGCTCCCTACCATGCCTTCTCGAAGGATCTCGCGTACGGCGAATGGCGTTGCTGGTATGACTACGGCAACGGCTGCATGGGCGACTGGGGTGCGCACATCCTCGACACCATCCATCGCTTCACGCTCAAGGGCGCGCTGCCGAGCGAAGTGAAGATCTCGAACGTTAGCGGATGGAATCCGTTCGTCTTCCCGATTCAGGATACTCTCACCATGAAGTTCGGCGATGTGACCGTCGAGTGGTACGAAGGTCTCGACAACAAGCCGAAACTGCCGAAGGGCTTCTTCTATCAGACGAATGAGGGACTCTTCCCCGCGTCCACGGCCAATGACGGACTCATCGATCCGCCGCTCAAGCCCGGCAAGGAGATCTATCTCGCAAACGGTGAAGTGTGGCAAGGTCTTTCCCACGCCTCGCCGCTCATGCGCTGCGGCGACAAGTTTAAGCCCGCTTTCGAAAAGGCGCACAACAACCATTACCGCAACTTCCTCCTGGCGGTGAAGGGAGAAGTGGAGGCGAAGAGTCCGTTCAGCGTGACCGCTCCGCTTTCCGAGATCTTCTGCCTCGGCGTCATCGCCCAGCGGCTCAACCGCGGCTTCAAGTTCGACCCCGTGAACAAGGTCGCAATCGATGATCCCGAAGTCGATATCCTTCTTGAAGGACCGATGCCGCGTCCGGGCTGGGAATGCTACTACAAAGGATGAACATGAAGAAAACGAACTTCCGCTGGATAATCTGCTCGTTGCTTTTCTTTGCGACGACCGTAAATTATCTCGACCGCCAGGTGCTGTCCCTGACCTACAAGGACTTCATCGCACCGGTCTTCAATTGGTCGGACAACGATTACGGCACGATTACCGGTGTCTTCTCGATCGTCTACGCCATCTGCAATCTCTTCGCCGGCAAGTTCATCGACATGCTCGGCACGAAGAAGGGCTATCTC
>DCIL01000032.1:23697-32596 GCA_002315875.1 Verrucomicrobia bacterium UBA1727
GCGCGTGCCTGCATGCGGCGTGCGGTGTCGGAACCCAGTGGCTCAATGCGATTGGCATGACGGCAGTGATCGGCATGTCCATCTCGGTGTGGCTCTTCCTCGGTTGCCGCGCAGTGCTCGCGCTCGGCGAGGCTGGCAACTTCCCCGCGGCAATCAAGGTGACTGCGGAATACTTCCCACCGAAGGACCGCGCGTTCTCCACCTCGATCTTCAACGCCGGATCGTCCGTCGGTGCGCTCGCCGCGCCGCTTACGATCCCGCTCATCGCCAAGTATATGGGCTGGGAGATGAGTTTCATCATCATCGGTGCCCTGGGTTTCGTGTGGATGATCTTCTGGTTTTGGCTTTACAAGAAACCTGAGGAGAATCCGCGTGTCAACGCCGCAGAGCTCGCGTATATCAATGAAGTTGAGAAGGTTGAGAAAGAGTTGAAGTCGGGAGTTGAAGTTGAAGAGCGGAAGGTAGAGGAGAAGCGCATCAGCTTTCGCAAGGCTTTCTCGCTTCGTCAGACCTGGTCGCTCGTTCTCGGACGCGTGCTCACCGATGGCGTGTGGTGGTTCTTCCTTTTCTGGACGCCTGGATACCTCTCCGATCAGTTCGGCTACAAGAGCTCGTCCGGTATGGGCATGGCGCTCATCTTCACGCTTTACGCGATCGTCACTTTCGTGTCGATCTATCTCTGCAAGCTGCCGACATACATGGTTGACAAGCGCGGAATGAATGCGTATGAAGGGCGCATGCTTTCGATGTTCTTCTTTGCGTGCTTCCCGCTGCTCGCGCTTGGCGCGCAACCGCTCGGTTCGGTGAGCGCGTGGTTCCCGGCGATTCTGATCGGTCTTGCGTGCGCGGGACACCAGGCGTGGAGTGCGAACATCTATTCGTGTGTTTCGGACATGTTCCCGAAGTCCACTATCGGCACCTTGACCGGCATCGCGCAGTTTGCCGCGGGCGTGGGCTCGTTCTGCGTCAACAAGGGCGCGGGCGCGCTCTTTACCTATGCGTCGGGAACGACGATGGTCGATGGCAAGGAAGTCGAGATGACGAAGTCGCTGCTTGCGGCCGGTGCTGAGTACGCGCGCCCGGCGATGGAGTTTATGGGTTATACTGGCAAGCCCGCCGGTTATGCGATCGTCTTCGGCTATTGCGCCGTCGCCTACCTCATCGGCTGGCTCTGCATGAAGAGCCTCGTTCCTCATTATAAGAAAGTTGAGCTATGAAAATCAAATCTCATACCAAATACGCTGTCGCCTGTCTGAGTTCGATGGGACTTCGAATCACTCCCGAGAACCGCATGGCGGTACACAACTCCAATCGTTTCATGCTTCAGGCGACGAGCGCCGAGACGAACGTTCTCAATGTGACGAGCTCGCTCGGTCCCGAATGCCTGGTGCTGACGCGCTTCGTCGAGGGCTCGCCTATGGCTACCTTCATCAAGGCACAGCTCCGCGCGCGTAACATCGCCTATGTCGGACCGGACGTTCCGCAGGGCGGGCCCTGGGGCTTCCGTCATCAGTTCAACATTGCCGATTCCGGGTTCGGACTCCGTGCGCCGCGCGTGTGGAACGATCGCGCCGGCGAGGTCGGGCGCACGCTCGATGCGAAGGATTACGATACGAAGCAGCTTTTCGGCAAGGACGGGGTCCAGGTGCTGCATCTTTCGGGACTCATCGCGGCGATGTCGCCCGAGACCACGAAGTGCTGTCTCAAGCTTGCCGCGGACGCGAAGAAGTACGGCGTGCTCGTTTCCTTCGACCTCAATTACCGCGCGACGTTCTGGAAGGGACGCGAAGTCGAGCTTTCAAAGGCGTTTCACAAGATCGCTTCGGTCGCCGACATTCTCGTCGGTAACGAGGAGGACTTCCAGCTTTGCCTGGGCTTCAAGGGTCCCGAAGCCGGCGGCAAGGATCTCAAGGGCAAGATCGACCGCTTCAAGGAGATGATCCTCCAGGTCACGAAGAAATATCCGAATGCCAAGCTTTACGGCACCACGCTCCGCCAGGTCGTTTCGGCCGATGAGCATCTCTGGGGCGCCATCGTCTTCGACGGCAAGAAGTTCTATGTCGAGGAACCGCGCACGATTCAGGTGCTCGACCGCATCGGCGGCGGCGATGGTTTCACGGGTGGACTTCTCTACGGTGTCATCAAGGGATGGAATGCCGAGAAGTGCCTGCAGTTCGGCTGGGCCTCGGGCGTGATGGCCGCAAGTTCCCTCAACGATTACGCCGAACCGGCGGACGAGAAACAGGTTTGGGACGTCTACGCGGGTAACGCGCGCGTGCAGCGCTGAAGATGGAAATCTCATCCCCGAGTAATCCCAAACTCAAGTACGTCGTCAAGCTTCGCAGCTGCTCGACTCGCGAAAGCTCCGGCGAGATGATCGTCGAGGGCTATCGCGAATGCCGCCGCGCGCTCGATCAGAATTATTTGCCGCGTGCGATCTTCCATTGTCCCGAACTCTATCTCAAGAACGAGAACGAGCCGGCGCTCGTGGATGAGTGTGCGAAGAAGGGGGCCGAGGTCTACACCTGTTCCAAGGTCTGCTTCGAGAAGATCGCCTACAAGGAGCGTCCCGATGGACTGCTCATGGTAGGTCCCCACGTTTCGATCAAGCTTAAGGATCTTAAGCTTCCGGAGAACGCACTGGTGATCGTCACCGAGGCGATTGAGAAGCCGGGCAATCTCGGAACCATTTTGCGCAGTGCGGACGCCGCCAAGGTTGCCGCGGTAATCGTCTGCGACCGCACGACCGACATTCACAATCCGAATGTCGTGCGCGCTTCCACGGGCACGATGTTCTCGGTGCCGATCGTCGAGGCGACGAGTGACGAGGCGCTGGCGTTTCTCAAGGAGCGGGGTTTTAAGATTCTCGCCGCGACCCCGCATGCGGAGAAGCTTCACTTTGAGGTTGATCTTACCGGCAATGTGGCGATCGCGCTCGGTGCCGAGCAGTATGGACTTACGGCGAAGTGGATGGACGGTGCGGAGCTGCGGGTGCGAATTCCGATGCTCGGGCTCGCCGACTCGCTCAACGTAAGTGCCGCGGCTACGATTCTCGTCTATGAGGCCGTGCGCCAGCGCATTGCCGCGGGAATCGACAAGGTACCGGAGTTCATTCCCTGGCATGGCGAAGGGGAGCATGATCACTGAGAAGTTGTGAGGTTGAGAGGTTGAGAAGTTGAGAAGTTGTGAGGTTGAGAAGTTGAGATTCGCTAATCCAGTTTTTTTAGTGTTGACCTTGGCGGTGCCGCTTGCGGCGGTGTTCTGGGCCTTTCTCAAGGCGCGCCGCGAGAAGGCGCTTCAACGCATTACCTTGAAGGTGCCGAAGGCGACCGGTTCGCAATTGCAGTTCTGGCTGATCGTTTCCGGACTCTTCCTCGCGCTCTTTTCCGCGGCTCGTCCCCAATGGGGCAAGACGACCGAGCGTATGGTCGAGCGGTCGCGCAATGTCGTGGTGGCGATCGATGTCTCTCGATCGATGCTTGCCGAAGACGTAAGACCTAATCGGCTTGAGCGCGCCAAGGCCGATGTTGCCGATCTCATCGATTCGCTTGAGGGCGATCGCTGTGCGCTCGTGGCGTTCCGGCGCACGGGCGTTGGAATCTGTCCCCTGACGACCGATCACGCGTTTCTTCGCAACGCGCTCGAGCAGATGTCTCCGGAGTCCGCTCCCCGCGGCGAAACCGATCTCGGCAGTGCGATTCGCGCTTCGCTGGACGCGCTTGATCCGGCGGCGGACGATCATAACGCCATTATTATGATTTCCGATGGCGGTGATCTGCGCGGACAGGCGATCGAGAATGCGCAGCTCGCGGCGAAGCGGAAGATTCCGATCTTCACCGTCGGCATTGGCGATCCGCGAGTTGGTGCGCCGGTGCCGTCCGAAGGTGGACGCGGCACTTTGAAGTACAATGGCGAGACGGTCAAGGTCAAGCTTGAAGAGGCGGCGCTGAAGGCGATTGCCCAGGCCTCGAACGGACGGTATGTGCCGCTGACGACGGCGGGCACGGCCGAGACCACGCTCGGGGCGATCTATCGGCGCTTTCTGCGGCAGGTTGCTGCCAAGGAGCAGAACGAGGAAGCGGAGCGGGTGGCGGAGCGCTATCAGCTCTTTCTCGTGCCTGGGCTCGTCCTGCTTCTGGCCGGCGCGGCGCTTTCGAAGGGACGTTTCCGCAACCGGAGCATCATCAAATGAAAGCGGTAATCTTAGCTGGTGGCAGTGGCGAGCGGTTTTGGCCGATATCCACGCCCGAGAAGCCCAAGCAGTTCCTCAACGTCTTCGGCGGCGAGAGCTTGATTCGTCAGAGCGTTTCGCGTCTTGCAGGAGTCGTCTCGCCGGAGGATATCTTCATCATCACCTCGGCGGATCTCGTGAAGGCGACGCGCAAGGAACTTCCGGAAGTGCCGCGAAAGAACATCGTCGGCGAGCCGATGCGCCGCGATACGGGCGCGGCGGTTTCGCTTGGGGTGAGCGTTGCGGGAGAGGGAGTCATTGGTGTTTTTTCGGCAGATCAGATGGTGATGGACGTCAAGGCGTTCCGCAAGACCCTGAAGGTGGCCGAGAAGGCGGCGCGGCGTGAGGATAAGATCGTCACGCTCGGCATCAAGCCGACTTTCCCCGCGACCGGGTTCGGGTATATCAATCCCAAGAGCGGGGCGTTTGTCGAGAAGCCCGATCTTCGGAGAGCCAAGGCGTATATTCGCAAGGGTTATCTTTGGAACGCGGGAATGTTCATTGCGCGCAGCGAGGTCTTTCGTGCGGCCTTCGCGAAGTTTGCGCCCGAGCTCGTGGATGTGCGGGTGAAGGATTATCCGAAGCTTGAGAAGATCAGTTTCGACTACGCGGTGATGGAGGCGCTTTCGCGCGAGAGCGGAGTCAAGGTGATTCCCTGTAATTGCGGATGGGATGACGTCGGCAGCTACGGAGCGTTCGACAAGTATTTTCCGCATGACAGCCGCGGCAATGTGCGTGAAGGGCCGTGCACCGTCGTTGAGGCGGAGAACAACATCTGCGTTGCGCGCAGTGCCCGTATCTCGCTTCTCGGCGTGAAGGATCTCGTAGTCGTCACCACGCCCGATTACGTGCTGGTCGCGTCCAAGGATCGCCTCGGCGAGATGAAGAAGCTTTTCCGCAAGTGAAGAAGCGCAAGTACAAAGTAGTCATCGCCTACGACGGCACGGCCTATTCCGGCTGGCAGTATCAGGATAATGCCGTCGGCATTCAGCAGATCGTCGAGGAGGCGCTTCGATATCTCGAAGGCGGCTTCGTGCGCATCTTCGGTTCGTCCCGCACGGACGCGGGCGTACATGCGAAGGGCTTTGTGGGACATTTCCACCTCACCAAGCCGATACCGCCGAAGAATCTCGTGCGGGCGATGAACTCGCGGCTGCCGGACGCGATCCGCATCCTCAAGGCGTCCTACGCGAAGGAAGATTTCGATGCGCGGCTTTCTGCGAAGGGCAAGGAGTATCGCTATCAGGTCTATCAGGACGAGATCTGTCCGCCGCATCTCGCGCCGTTCTGGACCTTCTGCCATCGTCCGCTCGATCTCGAGGCGATGCGCCGCGGCGCCGAGTTCTTCGTGGGTAAGCACGATTTCGTCTCGTTCGCGGCGAATCCCAATCGTGAGCTTGAGACGACGGTTAGGAATATCTTTTCGTTCGAAGTGAAGAAGTCCGCCCATCGTTACACCTTCATCGTACGCGGCGACGGATTTCTCTACAAGCAGGTGCGGTCGATGGTCGGCTTCCTGCTCTCGATCGGCAAGGGCAATGAACGGCCGGAAGCCGTCCGCGAGCTTCTCGAGGCGAAGACCCCGCGCACCGCCCGCGTCGAAACCGCTCCTTCCCGCGGCCTCTTCCTCTGGAAGGTCTTCTACTGATCCACACCAACGATGGACTGTTCGTTATGAAGTTGATTGACTGGCAGATGCAGCGCTTGGCGGGTATTCATGCCGGGCGGCGCGACTACGGACGTGGACGGGATGACGTAACCGTTTTGATTTATTTCTTTTTGAACGAAGATGGTGCGGCGGCCGCCTTTCCTGCGTTTGAATGTTCGTTGCGTGAGACATGGCTTCGTTGCGGTATGATGAAGACGGTCATCGTCACCAACATCGCACATCGTTGTGTTACTGATTTTGCATCTGAATTTTCTGATGTCGAGGTGCAGGTCGAGCCCGCGCTTGTTCCCGGCAAGATACCGACCATGTCCCTTGATTGCGTGACTAAGCTTCACACGCGGTTCGCAACGCCGTATGTGCTGATAGTGCAGAACGATGGTTTCCCGCTGCGTGAAGGACTTGATGAATTTGTTGGCAAATACGATTTCATCGGCGCGCCGGCCACCCGTGACGAACGCCGTGGCGTCTTGCGCGCCTTGGGCTTTCCGTGTCTCAACGGTGGTTTTTCCTTACGCACCAAGCGCATGTGTGAGAAGGGGGCTGGAGCATGGAACGGATTCTGGCATCATATCATCAATACTGATTCGCGATTCTTCTCTGAGGATACGTTCTACACGTTCACGGCAATGATGTCGCCATTTTATCGCTGGGGGTTGAAGCTTCCGTCGGAAGCCGAATCCTTCGTTTTCTCCTACGAATCGCTAAATGACATGATTACGCTTCCAGCAGGCATCTCACCTTTCGGCTTTCATGGCCAACCGACGGCCACGCGCCTGCTTAGTGAAAGTCGTTTCTTTCAGTAGCGACTGGGCCACTGCGCCCAGTCGATTAACGCCAACTCTCAAGAAAACTTTCGATTGATTTACGAAAATTTTCGAGTGAGAAATAGTTCTCGACAAACTTCTTCGCCGCGGCTCCGACACCATCTCTCAGCTGTTGATTGTAATATAGCTCGCGCAACCGTTCGGCAGCAGCGTCAACGTCGGCGTCTGCCCATTCGTTAACCTTGGCGTAGGCAACGATGTCCTTTTGGTCCTGCGGTACCGGCACCATCTGGTAAGGAATCGGAAAGGCGTGCTCTGCCTTGCAGAACTCGGTGCTCGCACTGTAGTCGGTGGCGATGACCGGTTTTCCGAGCGACATTGCCTCGGCCATGCCGATGCCGAATCCCTCGCCGCGATGGAGTGAGATGTAGACGTCGCAAGTAGCGAGCAGCCCCGTCATATCTGGCTGCGAAACGGACTCTTCAATGAGCACCACGCGGCCCCCGACGCCGTTTTCGTCAATTGCACGATGCAAGTACCCAGCGTATGGTTCGCGTGGTCGCGACGATTTCAATACTAGTACGGAGTTTTCATTGCCATTGGGAAACGCCTTCGCGAAGGCCTTCACAACCGCTTCGGGATTCTTACGGTAATACGAGGAGCCGTAGTCAAAATTGAAGAAGCAGACGAATGCGTTCAATGGAATCTTATATCGTCTGCGAATCTCGTCGTTGGGCGTGTAAGAAGATTTGTTAAGCACGAGCGGATAGCGAATCTTGCGAACTGGTGTTCCTGGCCGGGCGACCTTATTCATCAGATGCTGGTTGAAGTCTGACATGGCAAGAAGCGGAGTGCCAGTCAGCGTTTCTGGAACTGCAAAGTCGATTCCTGATTCAAACTCCCAGAAGGCGAGTATTGAATGAATGCGGTTCTTGGCCTTTGGTGCATGGGACGCGAAGAGCTCTATAACGTGGTCATAGCGACTTAAGTCGAACTGTGAGTGCGGTGTGAGTAGGTGCGCGTAGTCCGTTTTTGGAAGCGAATGTCGATCGCAGGTGTCGAACGTCTGGTGAGGAATTCCAGCTTCGTTGAGCCGCTGGGCGAAGTGACGCATGCATTGGGAGAGTCCGCTTGGAATCGAGAACGGTCCAATCAGGGTGATGCCACGTTCGGGCATCGCATAGCCGCGCTTGTCGGAATGCGCGAGTCGCCAAAGCACCGGCAGTCGGTGAATGCAATTGAAAATGCCGCGAATTCCCCAGACTCGCGCGCTCTTGATGGCCGAAGAAATTGTCATGGGCGTATTATACCATTTTAGATCGCTTTACTTGTCCAATTGAAATCTGCTATACTACAACACATCGCACGAATGATTGCGAATATTAATGTCTGAAATAATCTACAACGAGACGAAAAATGAATGGGAGTATCGACAGATGCTTCGCAGCCCGTATGTCGATTATTTCAACGGTTTGTTTTTCGTGACATTTCAGACCTATCACAACAAGAGCGTTTTCGGAGCGATCATCGGTGAGGAGTGTGTTCTCAACGAACTCGGTGAAGCGGTGAAGGCGGCCTGGCTCGCCGAGCCAAGCCACGTCTCGGGGTTGTTGCTGCGCGAGTTCGTGGTAATGCCAAATCATTTTCACGCGATTGTTGAATATCACTCACCAGCCGCGCGCGGTGGCGCGACTGCCACAAGCCACAGTGGGCCAGCAGCCACGAAATATTCTCGTTCCCCTGACGCCCGCGACTTGCCTTATGTCATTGGTCTTTATAAGAGCTATACAACCAATCTCTATCATCGCCTCAAAGCCGCTGGTCGTTGTATCGACATCGGCTCTAAGCTCTGGCAAGAGAGTTTTTATGATGAACTGATTCGCGATGATGGTCAATATCGTAAAACTGCTCACTATATTTTGCGCAACCCGGCAAACTGGAACAGCGACCGCTTTGGTGAAGTAACTACCTACGCCGAAGGCAATCTTGGCCTTCTTCAAGGCGATTATATCGCCTATCTAAGCAGCGAAGGCCGTGGCGACTGTGGCGACCGTGGCGACCGGGCCTCAGCCGCGCGCGGTGGCGCGACTGCCACCAGTGGCGACCGGGCCACTGCGGCTAGTGGCGACCGGGCCACTGCGGCCGGTCGGTTTCCAGCCACCCGCTGGTCTTCGAAGCCCTCTGAATCGGCCGCCACCGTGGCGACCGGGCCACAGCCGCGCGCGGTGGCGCGGC
>DCIL01000032.1:32680-41944 GCA_002315875.1 Verrucomicrobia bacterium UBA1727
CGCGGCTGCCACCAGTGGCGACCGGGCCACTGCGCCCGGTCGATCGCCAGCTTCCTGTCATCAGCTCTTTTACGAGCTTCTACGAGCGCCGGCTTCTTGCGCGTTGTCTCGCTACGGGCCGTCGTTTTATCTGGGTTTGCCCTTGTGGAATTTCGTCTGACGCTCTTGCCAAAACTGCCGCGGCCAGAACGGCTGGGCTCGCGCTGTTGATCAGCCCTGTAGCGCCAGGAACCGGAGTCAACAAGCAAAGGGCCAACTGGTGTAATCAGTTCATCGCCAAGAATGCTCGCGAAATCTGGGTCGGCCATATTCGCCCTGGCGGCTCGCTTGAATCAATTCTGAAAACTTGTGGCGACCGCCCCACTGCAAGACAATAGCCAACCATGAAAATTTCTCAATTCATCGAACGACTCCGTTTCTGGGGCTGGCGCGGCGCAATCAGTTACATTAGAGGCAAGGCTCGCGATTGCTTACGGCGGTTGTCGTTTTTTGCCAACGCCATTGTTCACCCCATGCGACCGCAACGCGGCGTTACCATCATTGGCCATTTGTCGTCGAGCATGACGCTTCAGGAATTTCTGATCGATAGTGTTCGGCGCGGCAATGAAGGCATTTATGATGTCAAGCCGAGGAATGATGTCACTGTATTGATGTATTTTTATTGGCCATCAGAAATTGCGGGCGGAAAGTGGCCGCAGTTTTACGGAGCGTTGTTGGAAACGTGGCGCCATTGCGGACTTCTGAGAACGATTGTTGTTACCAATGAGCGACATGCGTGCATAGCGGATTTCGCTGAAGAACATGAGAATGTTGAGATTCAGGTTGAGAATTCATTGAAGCCTGGTTCGTTGAAGCCGATGAGCATTGATTGCGACATGCGACTTGGCGAGCGATTTGATACGGACTATGTGCTGATCGTACAGAACGATGGTTTCCCGCTCCGAAGGGGACTCGATGAATTTGTAGGGAAATACGATTATATCGGAGCGCCTTGGGAACGCCACATGACATATTACGATTGGTATCCAGATCGTTACAGGGTTGGAAACGGTGGCTTTTCTTTGCGGTCCAAACGTCTTTGCCAAGAGGTCTCGCGTTTGTATCGCAAATGGTTTCGTTGGATGCCCTATTGGTGGTATCTCCTTGGTGACGACACGTTCTATTGCAAGACGCTGCGCTTCCTGTTCCCTAGATATCGCCGCATGTTTCGTTGGGCGACAAAAGAAGAGGCTGCGAGGTTCTCGGTTGAGAGCGGCTGTGGAACGGTCTTGTCCAGCTCTCTGCCATTTGGTTTTCATGGTGAACTGGGTTGGAAGACGTTGCAGAACTGAAGTCCGTCATGGATAAGATAATTGTTATTTCCGTTGTGCGAGATTGGGCAATGTATGAGAAATGCATTGGCAATAACTTCACGATGATTGGGACGCAATTGATGCCGATTGATAATCGGGAGTCAAACGATCGCATTCCTGTATGTTACAATCGCGTGCTCGATGATTTGCAGGCTGGTCACCAATGTTGGCTGATGTTTTGCCATGAAGATTTTGAAATGCAGGAGCGCATTTCTGAGATCTTGGCTGGGGTTGACAAGAGCATCATATATGGTCCTATCGGTGGTGAGTTATATCCTGGGAGAATCTTGTGGAAAGCTCGCGTCAAAGGATTTGAAGAACAGTGTGCTAAGGACGGGTCAAATCTTCGAGTCGTTGGTGGCGACCCAGGGAATAACCGAACGGTTGATACTGTTGACTGCCAGTGCTTAATTGTCCATTCGTCGTTAGTCGAGAAGTATCATCTCCGATTTGACGAACAGCTGTCTTTTGACTTTTATACAGAAGATTTTAGCGCAAATGCCTTTATCCGGCATGGCATCAAGACCGAAGTGCTACCGATGAAGTGTCGGCATTGGTCGGATGGCTCGATTCAAAAACGCTTCTTCGATCAAAAGGCCTACCTTGACCAGAAGTATCCGAAGTGGGAGTTCTTTGGATCAGCAGGCTATACTTTTGGAAAGGGCAGGTCTGTGTTCCGTCGGCTTCAGATTAACGGACGACGGATAGTTTCAAAGCACTGCCCGTGGCTGGAACGTGTGATCATGAAGATGATATAGCAATTAGTGTTGCTTTCTGACTGGATCAATGCGCGTTTAGATGGATAGCCTGACGGCAAATTGCATGTTTCGCAAGTCATGACTATTAAATTCCAGAAGACGCAGTATCAGGTTCTTTAGAGGTTTAAATTTAGCAATTGCAAGAGGTTCTGAAACTTCGACTTTCCAGCCACAGCTTTCTGCAATTTTTCTAAAGCTCTTTTGTGTGAAGAAATGCAAATGTGTGTAATCCATCAATCCTGATGCTTCATAGTCAAATGTACCATTGAATAATAAGCTGTAAAGCTGTGGTGCGTATCTAATATTCGGGATTGAAGCAATTAGTTTGCCGCCACTCGCCATTTTGACCTTTACGGACCTAAGAAATCCTATTGGATCTATCATGTGTTCAATGACATCGTTGCATACTATCAAGTCAAAGTAGTTGTTTGGAATTTGCGACGAAGAAGACTCATATGTTCCAATGATAATCCTATTTGAATGTGATGTTGCCTGTTGAGCGGCTTCGTTGTTCGGCTCGACACCCCAATATTCAATGCCTTTGAAGTTCATGGCAAAACGTCCTGTGCCGCAACCGATTTCTAGGATGCGTTTAGGAGAATTGTTTATGTACTTCAACATGTCGGATCTGGTTGCGGAATAATAAACATCGGGTTTTGATATTAGGTTGTTCATGTCAGCGATGTTTTCTTTGGTGGAAGTTGCAAAGCGATGTGTTTTGTCAGTTCTTGTCGATATACATCATTCTCGCAATAGCGTATTTAACACTAGAGGCATAAGGAATGAAATAGTGATCCTTGACGACTTTGAGTAATTCTGTAATAGCAGTGCGCACACGGTGTATGCGTGAATGCCTGAATTTGTCTTCAGAAGTTTCTAATAGCAGCGCGTGATATCGGACTTTATTTTCTGCGACGAACGCGGGCAGGTGTCTGGCCGTTACTGGTTCTCGGAAATAGGTATGTCCATTGTTAAGGGCGTTGTTTGTTGTTCGGAATTGGAGTTCAAGTTCACCCTCGGTGATTTTGTCGCGGTTTCCTATATATCCTTCTGCGACGGCATTAAGCTTCTCCTTGATGGATTTCGCGCCGCCGATGTATGAGAAGTGCCATCCGCAATAATAGCGTCGAGTCGGTGCCAGATAGCGCACCTGTGTCATTGTTGGTGTTGGGTTGTTCGCCTTGGAGACATATGTGGTAAAAGGAAAGTGTGCGTAGGTTCTTAGATCATTGAATCGACGATGTTTGAGAGCTGTTGTTCCGACGCAGCTGAAGAAAAAAGTGTAGTCTCGAGAGTTTAGGTAGTACGTGTAGTTGCGTGGGTGGAAATGGGTGATGGCGTTTGATTTCGGCAGTTTCTTGACGATCTCCGGATCGGGAATCTCGTCGCAGTCGGAGACCATGATGACGTCGTCGGGTTGCGCATCGGCGAGTCCGCGCACGAGGGCATTGCGCTGGTAGTTCTCAAGGAACCAGCGTGATTCGTCAGGCGTGAGGCCCTCAGGCGGGGTCGGCGTTTCAGTGATCTTGAGGTGGATGATCTTGTCTGCGAATCTTGCAAACCGCGACCGGTTCTCGTCGAAGATGAATGCCTTGGGCTGCCCGGTATGCGTCCATGCACTTTCGGCAATCACGAAGCGATCTACAACATCGTAGAGAACATTGAGTCGTATCTCCAGGATGTCGAGCTCGTTGAAGAAGCTAAAACAGTCGTAGATCATGATTTCATCAGCTGGTGGATGCGGATGGCATTGGGAAGCGAATAAGCGAGTTTCATCTTAAGTCGCTCAATGCAAGACGGCAGGCCGCCACGTACCTGTGCAAGCTGGTGTACTATTTCGGATTCGGAGATGCGGGTCGTGAAACCGTTTGACTCGAATAAGCGTTCCAGAGCTTTGCCGTTGATTGAAGTCGAATGTAGCAGTTCGTATGTCTTGAGAATTCTCGGCCCAAGAACATGGAGAGAGTAACGTTGCTCAATACTGTCGCGACAGCGTGCTCTTGCGATGTCGAGTTTAGTTCTGTCGGCTGCCAGTTCCTCGAGAGTGTCGGCGGCGCTTTCGGCTCCGTTTACGGGGAAACCTCCACATTCTGGCGCGGCGAGTTCGATCTGCGCGTTATCGTTACGCGGCTTGGACAGTGTGACAACAGGAGTCCCGCAGGACATGGACTCGGCAACGACATAGCCAAAAGATTCACCAATGGGGGAGAAATTCATTGTCACATCGCAAGCAGAATAGAATCGGCTCAGTTCTTCGGGGCCGTTCAAACGAGGAATCGCAATGATGCGGTCTGCGAATTTTTGGAAGATCGGATGTTGCCCAGCATCGGCAGAATAGTCGCCCACAGTGGCAAACCAGATGTTGCTGTTCTTCGCCATTGCGGCGTTTAGTGCGTTGCCAAGCGATTGCCAGTCGGTTTTGCCCAGGCGGCCGATCAGGAAGGCGTTGTCGGGAATTTGGTATTTTGAACGGAAGTTAGACGGCATCGGATGCATGGCCACTGTATCGATGCAGTTCGGCAAAAGTATGCCTGCCTGATGTAGAGGCCTCAGCCAGCGACGCCAACGCCACAAATCCCATTTTGAGATGTGGGCATGGAGGTCAATGAGCTTGTTTGAAGAGAAGTCGACGAGTCCAAATACGCTGGTTTCGAGAATCTTACAGCCGGTTCGCTCCTTTAGCGTTTTAAATAGTGCGTTGTCCTTGCGTGAAGGTCCGCCGCTGCGGTGGATATGTGCGATATCAGGCGAGAACTCAACTGCCTGATGAATGCTGTCGTCCCCGATAATGACGTTAATGGCCTCATCTCTGCATTTTTGCTCTGTCGCGCCACCAGTTTCTGTGCCCCAGACGAGTACCTGGTGTCCAGCAGTTGCCGCAATCGTCGCACAATTGATGACGAACCGCGGCGTGCCCCGGTATCCAAGTTCAGAGGTGATGAAAAGGACTTTCATGTTTCAAGTTACGCAGAATAGGAAAAGATATAATTGTCCTTGCCTATCGTTTGAATTGAATTGTAGCCAAATTCCTTTAGCATCTTTTGAGGAAGTTCAACCTCCTTTTTAAAATCGTAATCCGGACTACCGTCATCGCTGAGAAGTTCTATCCAGATTGTGGGGTGGCACTTTTTGATGGTAGCTTGCGCTCCGATAAGTAGATCGAGCTGTCCGCCTTCGATATCAATTTTCATGAAATCTAATTGAGAGAGATTCAGCGAGTCAATCGTAATCATGGGGATAGATCCGATATCATCAACTTTGTATCGAGTCATTCCGCAGTTGCCTGGAATTTCCTGTGCAAGATTCGCATATCCAATTTCTTTTCCGAGGGCCTTTTGAATTACGGTTGATATGTTTGAGACGCCATTGAGTTCCATGTTACGTTTGCATGCGGCAGCGCAAAGTGGTTGAGGATCAAAAGAGATAACGTGGCATGCGTGACAGACTTTGGCAAAAAATACGGAATGATTTCCTATGTTGCATCCGCAGTCTGCCACAAAAGCGTCGCGTTTAATATAGCGTGAAGCTACTTTTAGGAGTGGTGCCTCGAAAAATGTTCCCGTTGACACGATGGTATTCTGAATTACATCGAACCCAACGAGGGGTAGGAAAAGAGCGATCTTGAGATCGTCATAATAAAATTCGAATTGATGGTTGTGGACATTATTTGCAATTTTTAATTGCGTTTCAATGCTGTTCAACTTTGTTGACAATGTGATGAGCGTCCACAGTGCTTCCTTGATGTATGAAAGATAACGTGTGATCATTTTTGTGATTGTTTTCATAT
This sequence comes from Verrucomicrobia bacterium UBA1727, assembly GCA_002315875.1. GTDB lineage: Bacteria > Verrucomicrobiota > Kiritimatiellia > RFP12 > UBA1067 > UBA1067. The sequence goes on from DCIL01000032.1 coordinate 38,578, forward strand.
TAGTTGCAGATTACGATTTTTCATTTGACAATCGGCCGCCGCTTTCTGTTTTGCCAGGCAATGTAGAAGACAGATAGGAATTGGATGATGCCGAAGGCGAAACCGTACCAGGTGATGTGGTTGAGCTCGGCGATGTGGAGCGAAGCCATGAAGTCCACTACGGAATGAGGCAGGATGCCGTCAAAATAGCTGTAACCGGTAAAGCAGATGAGGAACAATGCCCATATCCCATTGTTAATAACGACGGCAATAATCGCGCCAATCCTACGACAGGCGTATTCATAGGATGAGATGGCGATGATTGAGATGCTGATCCCTGTGCCGACAGTTAGGATTGGTAAGAGATGCGCATATTGGCGATAGATCGACCAGGTCTCGGTAAGAGAAAAGATGAATGGCGAGATGAAATAGAATATTACGGCAAGGGCAAGAGATGAAAGAAGTGATCCAATGACGGCCTGTTTGAGCGGGCGAATGTTCTCAGCGTTTTGCTCGTGGGCTTCGGAGGCGAGAGGTATTAGGATGGCGTTCAAGCTACAGCCAACGAAACCGGCGATTTCAGCAAAGCGGCTGAGAAGATAATTTGCGGATGATTCGATTTCTGGTAATCGCTGGCGATAGATTGTTGAGGTCATCGTACCCCAGAACATTCCAATTATCGTGCAGAGTGCGTAAGGCCAAAGATATCTCCAGATTTCCGGCAAATCCTTGCGCCAGGTTTTGTCGGGGGTGTAGGTCTTGAGGGCGCTGCGGATGTCTAAGAAGGAAAGGGCGGCGGTGGTGGCTCCGGGAGTGGTTTGGCCGAGGATGTAGCCGGAGAGGGCGCGGATGGGCATTGCGATGAGAAGGGTGACGAGGCGGATCGGGGCGCCGAGGAAGGTCATGATCGACATCGTCTTGAAACGCTTGAGGCCTTGCTGGGCGCTGCCGATGATGGCGCCGATGTTGGCGACGAGACCGCAGAGGAGGATCAGGAAGGTTAGCGAGCCGGAGGCGATGCGCAGTCGCTCGTAAAAGAACGGCATGATGAAGTAGGCGCCGGCGATGCAGATAACGAAGAGGATGAACGAGCAGATGAAGACGTCATGAATAAAGCTCTTCACCTTGCCATATTCGCCGCGGGTGGCATAGGTGTTGACGTACTTCGAGAAGACCACGGCGACAATCGCGAGCGGAACGGTCAGGAACGAGGTGAGCTGCTGCAAGGGCAAGACGGCGCCGAGTTCCTGTGGCCCGACGTATTTCGGCACGAGCCATAGCCCGATGAACGCCTGGATGACGTCGCCCGACCGGCACGCGAGAAAGATCATCGCGGAGTACCACCAGAGGTCTCCAACACGGGCGTGAATGCGGTTGAGCAGGGATTTCATGGACGTAGAAGTCGGCTTGCGGGGATGATTGCGTCGAAGAAGCCGCGGCCCTCAACCGATGGGGCGAGTTCGCCGTCGTAGACGAGCGCTGGACGTACGGAAAGTCCTTTCCTCAAAGGGAGGCGCTTGATCTTCTGACGCACCTCTTCCTCTACCTCAGGTCCGATATAGCGTCGGCGCTTAATTTCAATGACATAGGCCGTACAGGCCGTTTGCATCAGCAGGTCGATTTGCAGACCTGCCGGTTGGCCGTCTGGACCCTTGCGGATATTTCGATAGGGAGCGGCGGATTCGATGATCGCATTGCCAATGCCGAGGAACGGAATGAGGGCGTTGGCATTATTGACGATGAGGTTCTCGAAGAGCAGTCCGCGCACTGTTTCCCAGCCAGGGAGTGAATCAATGGAGACATAACGATAGGATCCTCGCTCAATTTCACCGCGATGTGGCGCGATGTATTTCAGATAGAATCGCGTGTAGTTGTCCCGAAGGCGATATTTGAGGATTCGAGATTCCTTCCCGGTCTCGGGATTCTTGCCGAGATCGGGTGTGATGAATCCGCCGCCGGAGAGATCCTTTAAAAGGTCGGAAAAACGGCCGTTGCGAGATAATTCGGTCGCGGCGGAGAGTTCTGATCCGGTTTGCGGACCGTTGGCAAGCGCCTCAAGAATGGAAATTTTGGCTGGGATGTCGGAACCGTAAAGCGGATTGAATATCGCATCGAAATCCTTGTAAAGCTCTCCTCCGGACAGAAAGCAGGAGCGACGAATGTTCTCGTCCGCAGAAAGACCAGGGTTCATTTCTTCAAGGTATCGCGGTATTCCGCCAGTCACAGATAGGACATCGAGAATCTCTCGGGACGAAAGCCGTTCTATTGCAGAGCCCCAGAAAAGCGAGCTTTCTTGCAATGAAAGCTCTGGCAGCACATAATCACGCGAGAAGCGTCCCGCAAAACCCGTATCCCCAAGAATGTTTTCGCGGATCCAGGTTGAAACGGATCCGCAGACTACGACAATGAGCTGATCGTGTCGATGAAAGAATGTCTCCCAGGCGTTTCGCAGGATGCCGGGAAAGTTCGGATCGTATCCGCCCATCCATGATACTTCGTCCAATAGGATGACGGTGCGAACATGGTCGTCAATCAGTTCGTTGAGTGCAGCAAAAGCGGCTATCCAGTTGTCGACGGCGGGAATCTTCCTATGCGCGAAGACCGAAAGCGTGGCTATGAAATTGTCCAACTGGTCCTGGTTGGTCATCTGCTTCTGTCGTTGAGGCGAAAGCCCCTCGATTTCAATGTAAGCCGATGAAGTCAGACGTGCAAATTCTCTAATCAGCGTCGATTTCCCGATGCGTCTTCTTCCACGACATGCTATAATAGATGACGTTCCCTTGCGCCAAAGGGAAGATAGGTCGTCTATTAAGTCGCTACGTCCGTAGAATCTAGCCATGTCTTGGAATTGAATAATTTAAATTTCGCGACAAATTATACCATATCTTTTCGATTCTCGTCAATAGCTGAAAGTTTTTGCGACAGGTTCGACGCATTTGGAATCTCACTCGGTTATGTTGGCAGCAAACTTGCGCGTCGAACCTGAGTGGTCAGTGGGCAATGGTCAATGTTCAGTGGTCAGTGGTCAGCAAGAGAGCTAATGCATGTTGCCGCTCAACGATCATACATCCCAATTCCACATTGACCACTGACCATTGACCACTGACCATTGACCACTGACCATTGACCATTTTCAAGGCCGCGTCGAAGAACGCACGTGCTATCAGACCGACGACATCGAATGGTTTGCCGACAAGGAGAAATGGGCGGGACTGAAGAGCGTCTGTCGCGTTGACTCAAAACGCACCATCAAGGGCACGACCAGCAAGGAAACCCGGTATTACATCTCATCGCTTGCGGTCAATCCGGAATTGGCGCTTGAAACGATCCGTGCGCATTGGGGCATCGAAAACAAGCTGCACCGGACGCTGGACGTGCGTTTCCGCGA
>DCIL01000053.1:0-19011 GCA_002315875.1 Verrucomicrobia bacterium UBA1727
TCCAAAAATGGGGTAAGTCCAATTTATTCATAATAAGGAGACGAAGATGATCACTACTACCAGAATGTCGTTTCTCAAGGGGATGTTCGCCACGGGCGCGGTTACGGCGACGAGTGGCTGCCTTTTCACCCGCTCTGCTTCGGATTTCGATGAGCGGTTGACGGTGCTGCTTTCCGACATTCATGTGTATGCTGGCGGCTACCAATACGATCGCTTTGCCGCGACGATTGCGGAAATCCTGCGGATGAATCCTCTGCCGCGGCGCGCGGTGGTTATGGGCGATATCGCCTTCCTGATGGGACACAAGGAGGACTACCTTGCGTCCGCTCCTTTCTTCAAGCAGCTCACCGACGCCGGCATTGAGGTTACCTACTGCATGGGCAATCACGATCGCCGCAAGACCTTCTGGGAGGTTCATCCTGAGTACCGTTCGCGCAACCTTCTTGACGGCCGCGTCGTTTCTTGTTGCTCGATGCCCGATGCCGATATTCTTACTTTGGACGGCTTGCAGGGCACCGACGATCGCGGACACAACGATTCGGGCCCGGTACCGGGCAAGCTCGCCAAGGACATGCGCGAGTGGGTCGTCGAGGAACTGCCGAAGTGGAAGCGTCCCGTCTTCGTCGCCTCGCACTTCCCGGTGAAGGAGCTTTTCATCGACAAGGACGGCAAGCAGCCGCTGTCCAAGTTCATGTTGACGAAGTGTCCGATGGTGCGCGGATACATTCACGGACACAACCATCGCTGGTACGAGGGCTTCAATGCGGTAGATTGGTCGAATCCCGCGACGCTCCGTTGTCTCTGCCTGCCGTCTACCGGACACTGGGGCGACATCGGCTACGCCCTCTTCCGCACGACGAGCGATTGTGCCACGGCCTCGCTCGTGCAGAAGGACTTCTTCTATCCGAAACCGATTGAGAAGGCCTCGGAGCGTCCCGCGATCTGGGCAAAGATCGTCGAGGATCACCGCAACCTCTCCGTCAGCTTCGCGATCTGAATTCGAAAGGTGATGACATGAGTTGCCTCCTGATTGCCGCGCTGTTTCTTTATCCTCAACCTGCCGGTGAGGCGCGGAATGCCGCGGGTTATGCAGTTCAGGTGAACGGACAGCCCGCAGGCGTCGCGGCAGTCCGCTGTTCGGCGATGCCGGTCAACATTCGCTGGCCGGGACATCAGCGCGAACTCGATCAGACCGAAATCTGCGGAATGGTCCGCTTCTCGACCGATGAAAAGGTGACGCTCTCGGTCACCCCACCGCGGGATTTCAAGACGGTGAAGGTTCGTCCCTATTCGAAGAAGGTGACGCCGAAGGTTTCGGGACGCACTGCGACCTTTGAGATTCCAGGTCCCGGATATTATACGGTCGAGTTTGACGGTCGCCATGAGAATCTCCATATCTTCGCCGATCCGCCGGAAAAGCTGCGCGTCGCGCCGAATGAGAAGGGTGTGCGGTATTTCGGTCCCGGTGAACATGACGCGGGCGTGATCACGATGAAGTCCGATGAGACGGTCTATATCGATGCCGGCGCGGTCGTGTACGGACGCATCATCGCGAAGGACGCCGACCACATCCGCATTCTCGGCCGCGGCATTCTCGATATGAGCCGCATCCTCGCGCAGCCCAAGCCGATCGATCCGAAACTGGCCGCTGAACAGAAGGCGAAGGGCTTTGCCATCACCAACGTCCGTCGGTGGGACGCTATTCGCCTTACCTACTGTGACGATGTGCTCATTGACGGCATTACCATCCGCGATTCGCTCTGCTACAACATCCGTCCCATCGCCTGCCGCGGACTGACGATCCGCAATGCGAAACTCATCGGCAACTGGCGCTATAATTCCGACGGCATTGACATGCACAACTGCGAGAACGTGCGAGTGACGGACTGCTTCGTGCGCACCTTCGACGATTCCATCTGCGTCAAGGGCTTTGATTATACGATGAATTCAGACGATATGGTGCATGATGGTTACAACCACAATGTCTTTACCAACGTGGTGATCTCCGGCTGCACGATCTGGACGGATTGGGGACGCTCTCTCGAATTCGGAGCCGAGACTCAGGCGAAGGAGATTAGAGACGTCATCTGGCGCGACTGCGATGTGATCAATGTCGAGGCAGTCCCGCTCGACATCCTGAACGTCGACAACGCCGACATTCACGATGTCCTCTTCGAGAACATCCGCGTCGAGATGGATGAGCTGATCCCCGCCGCCTGCTTCAGCGCCTCGGCCAAGGCGTACAAGGCCACGGAGCGCAAGCAGCCGAATCTCTTCCGTGCGGCAATCATTCGCTCGGCCGAGTATTCGAAGAAGGGTGGCGAGCGCGGACGCATCCGCGACATCACCTTGCGAGACATCACCGTGACTGCACCGAAATTGCCGCACGTTACGATGTACGGCTGGGATGCCGAGCATCGTACGACTGGCGTCAAGGCGTCCGGCATCTACTGGAACGGCCGCGATGTCACTGACGAAGTCATCAAAACCCAGCATGCCGGCGCCCATACCGAACCCATGACGCGCTGGGGAAGGTGAATTTGGTATAATATCCGCATGAAACACTTAATTGCCTCATTGTTTGCGATGGGCGCGTTTGCGCTTTTCGCCAAGACCGAAGTCGTTGCCGTTTATTATCCTCATTGGCATCCGTATCCGAAGGGCGAGAAGATCATCTTCGGTGAGGGCAAGAGCGAGTGGGAACTCGTGAAAGCGCAGAAGCCGCGCTATCCCGGACATCCCGTGCCGATCAAACCGCTCATGGGTTACTACGACGAGACCGATCCCGCTGTAGTCGCCAAGGAGATCGATCTTGCCGCGGACAGCGGAATCGACGTCTTCATGTACGACTGGTATTTCTACGGCAACGAGCCGATGATGGAGGAGGCGCTCGACCGCGGCTTTCTGAAGGCGAAGAACAACCGCCGCATGAAGTTCGCGCTGATGTGGTGCTATCACGATCGCTACAATAAATTCGGGGCGCGTCCCGGCGTGAAGGGCGATGTGATCGCCGAGCGTGAGAAGACGCCGGACGAGTTTCGTCGCTGTTTCGCGATGGTGCTGGAGAAGTATCTGAAGAATCCGCTCTATTGGCACAAGGACGGACATCCGTTCTTCTCGATCTTCAACGGACACGAATTCGTGCAGGCGATGGGAGGCCCAGAGAAGGCGCGCGCGCTTTTAGCCGAGGCGGACGCGAAGGCCGCCGCCGCGGGATTGCCGTCCATCCATTGGAACGCGATGCAGGGACGGTGCTACGAGGATTACGCGAAGGCCGGTTTCAAGTCCTGCAGCGCCTACAACATCACCTGCGGAGACGTGCCGGGCTTCAATGACGGATACTACAAGGGCAAGCAGCTCTGCGAATACCGTGATGTCGTCAAAGCTCACGGCACCTGGTGGAACAAGCATTCCAATCTCAAGGACATCACCTACATTCCGACGGTCACTCGCGGTTGGGATTGTTCAGGCCGCTGCCATCCGGACGAACCGTTTCCTTGGAAGTCGGGTGGTTATCCATACAGCGGAATCGTCAAGAACAACACTCCCGAGCTGTTCCGTCAGCTCCTTGAGGACGCGAAGCGTTATGTCGAGACCGCGCCATCAAAACCCGGCTGCGTCATCCTCAACGCCTGGAACGAATACACCGAGGGCTGCTGGCTCGTGCCGGACGAGAACATCGGCACGGCGTCCCTCGACGCGATACGTTCGGTCTTCGGCAAGTCAGCGCCGACGCCTGTGAGCTGGAAGAGCTTTGAGGTAAAGCCGAAGACCTGGCCGGCGGACGATCCGGAGATTCGCAACGATTCGGGATTAGTGAAGGGCGTCAAGCCGATTTGGATCGAGGGCGCGGACTGGTGCGGAAAGCCGACGCGTTTCTTCGCGTGGTGGGGACTCCCCGAGGGCGCGTCCGCGGCGAAGAAGGTGCCGGCGATGGTGCTCGTGCACGGCGGAACCGGCACGGCCTACGCGAGTTGGGTGAAGCGTTGGACGGATCGTGGCTACGCGGCGATTGCGATGGACACCTGCGGAGGAGTGCCGCGGGGCGAGTGCGGCTGGAAGGAGCATCCGCGGCATCAGTGGTCAGGTCCCTACGGCTGGGGCGACAAGCGCGGCTACGAGAGCGAGAAGCTCGAGGATCAGTGGCCGTATCAGGCGATCGAGACGATCATCCGCAGTCATTCCTTCCTCAGGTCGCTGCCTGAGGTCGATGCGGAGCGCACCGGCATCACCGGCATCAGCTGGGGTGGATATCTCACCTCGATTGCCGCGGGCGTAGATCATCGTTTCAAATTTGCCGCGCCTGTCTACGGCTGCGGATGGTACGATCGCAATCCGTTCTGGAGCAGGAACACCGCTGGCGGCGGAGAGAATTATCTCAAGTGGCTCAAGAACTGGGACGCGCGGCATTACATTGGCAATACACGTTGTCCCGTGTTGCGCTGCAACGGTGACATGGACAAGTTTTATTCGATGGAGATGACCGCGATGTCGATGGCGGCGTTGCCGAAGGACGTGCCGGCCGCGCTGGTGATCAGACACGCGATGGGTCACAGCCATCCGCCGGCCGGCGATCCTAACGAAATCACGACCTGGGCCAATTATTATCTGAAGGGCGGATACCGTCCGCTCGCCGTCATTTCGACCGAATTCAAGGACGGCACCCTCACCGTTTCCTTTGCCGCAAATGACGAGAAGTCGAAGTCGGCCGAGGTCTGGTATCTGACGGACCCGACGCCGAAGACCGACGCCCGTCAGTGGACGCGCCTCCCGGTCGCGGCGGATCTTTCGAGCGGCAAGGTGTCGGTCCGTCTTCCGTCCGCCGCCTCCCTCGCCTATCTCACGCTGACCACCGAAAAGGGCAATCTCATCACCTCGCGAATCATCTGGCGCGAGGAAGGTCGCGCTTGTGGAAATAAGGTTGTCGAGGCAGTCAAGGATGACGCTGACGCGCTTAAGTGGGATCCGAGATTCAAGGAGATCAAATCGAAGATCAAGGTCGAGGAATTCGACTGGTACGATGTCGGCAAGTTGCCGATCGAGGGGCGCGGTTATACCGATGAGAAGAGTCCGTTCCTCCGTATCCCGAGGCGCTTCGTCGGCAAGTTGCCCGCGCCGGTCACTGGCATGGGTTCGAATACTACGGGACTCGAATTCTCCTTCCGCACCGACTCGCCGGATATCGTCCTTCGTCAGACGGTGACGGCACGCAGGTGGGAGGATCCGTTCATCACGCCATGCGGCCTCGACGGCTGTTCGACCTGGGCGCGCAACGAAAAGGGCAAGTGGCGCTTCATTACGCTGACGCGGCCCAAGTCCAATGGTGTCGCCGAATCGCATATCAATCTTGGCAAGGACGAGCTTTGCCGCGTGTATTTTCCGATCCGTGCGGTGATGAAGGGACTCATGATCGGCGTGCGCAAGGGCAGGAAGCTGGAGCCGGTCACGCGCCAGCGCCGAGTCGTCCATTACGGCACCTCGATCGTGCATGGCGGCTGCGTCTCGCAGTCCGGTCTCATGTGGACCTCGATCTATTCCCGTCTCCTCGATTGCGAGATCGTCAACCTCGGCTTCTCGGGCGCGGGACGCATGGAGATGGAGATGGCGGACTTCCTCGCCGGCATCGAGACGCCGCTTTATATCGTGGACTGCGACTGGAACATGTCCGTCGAACTGCAGCAGAAGAACTACGAGCCGTTCGTGCGTCGGCTCAAGGAACTCAAACCCGACGTGCCGATTCTTCTCTGCGGTGGCTGCACGGAAGCCAAGAATCCGCGCGAGCAGGAGGTCTTCGCCCGCGGCGTTTTCGACAAGCTGAAGAAGGAAGACCCCGCAAAGTGGAATAATCTCCATTTCTTCAGCGGTGTCGAGCAGTTGCCGAAGTGCTCTTGGGTAACGCATGACCATTGCCACCCGAACGATCTCGGGGCGGACTTCATGGGCAAGGCCTTCGCCAAGCGGATTGGCGAGATCATGGGTTGGAAATAATAGAAAGAACTTCACTATGCGTTTTCGTTTGATAGTCGCAGTGTTGTCGCTTCTTGCCGCGTGCTCGCTTTCCGCGTCTGCGGCGGAACCTTTGCAGCGCTTTGATTTCACCGCAGGTCTCAAGCGGGTGGATTTGAAGAAGATGGGCGAGTTCCACGGAGAATTGCCGCGTGGAATGGGCGAGAACGCGGTCGGCTGGTCGCCGGCCAAGGTGACGTCCGCAATCGAACGCCGCGGTGGAGTCGACTATCTCGCCATCGATACGAAGGACGGGGGCGGACAGTTCACGCTTCCGTATCTGGCGGGCGGGGTGAAGTTTCCGGGAAAATATCGGATTGTTGTCGATATGGCCGAGCCGGATGGAGTGACGCAGGGCTCGCTGAGGATCGGCATTCGCCAATCAGGTTCTCCCTATCGGACGTTCTGGAGCGGATCCTTTACGGGGGGTGGACGCAAGGAGCTCTTCTTCTCGCTTTCCGCGCTGAAGGATGAGAAGGTCCGCAAAACCATTACGCTCATCGTGTACACTTCATACGGCAAGGTGCTCGTCAGGTCGCTGGAGATCTATCCGGCTACGGAGGCGGACGTCGCCAAGATCATTCGCCGTCCCGATCCCTCGGTCAAGGAGTATTTCCGGATTGGACGCTTTGCGGGCGGCTTGCCGGCGGACTGGACGATTGGCCGCGATGACGTCGACTATTCCGTTGGTGTCGGCGATCCAGCGATAGATTCACAGCCAACCCTCAAGATCGCTTCCGCATCCGGCGTGACCGTCTTCTCGCCTCCATTCCAGACGAACGAGCCGAAGAAGCGCCATCGGCTTGCGTTCCGTTACAAGTGCCGCGGCGAGTTCAAGGTCTCGGTGCTGGGGGACAAGATCTGGATCGGACGCGGCACCTTTCCTATTCCCGAATCGAAGGAATGGAAGAAAGTTGAATTTGCGTTCGATCCGTCCGCTACCGCAGAAGCGCATTCGTTGCGCTTCGTCGGCAAGGGAGAGCTGCAGCTCGATGACATCTCAGTCAGAACGGTCGAGAATGCCGCGGAAAAAGCCCCGTATTCCGCGTTCGTGTCGCTGTCCGCACTCGCCGGCGAGGCTGGAGCTGACACTCGTGTTTTCTTTCAGGGTGAAACACCGCGGGTGAAGGTTTCCGCAATCGGTGCGGACGCTTCGACGGTGGTGAAGATCGAGACGGAGGATGTCTACGGACGCAAGACCGTGCGCGAGACGATGGTCGGCGTGGTCGAGTTTCCGGGGATGGCGCTCGGACAGTTCGCGGTGCGTGCCTACCTTTGTCGGAACGGCCGTCCGATTTCCGCGACCGCTGAAATCGTGCTGACGCATGTGAAGCGTCCCGTTCACTTCACCGAGGATGCGCCCGATTCTCCGTTCGGCGGACATTTCAATCCCGTGCCTTCGATGATCGCGACGATGAAGGCGATCGGTGTGAACTGGGCGCGTTTCCATGATGCGGCCACGGAATGCTCGGGATGGTGGATGATCGAGAAGGAGCGCGGCAAATGGGAGTTTCCTGACGAGAAGATCTCCCGCTACCGTGCCAAGCACATGAAGATCTATGCTCAGCTTGGAACTGCGCCGAAGTGGGCTACGTACTTCGACCGTCTGGGATTCAAACAGGAGAATTACTTCACCAAGTATCTGCGTCCGACCAATACCGTCGACTGGGTGAATTACGTGAAGAAGTATGTGGGACATTATCGGGACAGCATCAGTGATTATTTCATCTGGAACGAGCCGTGGGGAGGATGGTGGCAGAAATCGAAGGATGTCGATCTGTTCGGAGGAAAGGACAAGGCCGCGGAGGAGTTCGGCCAGTTTTCCGTCCTGACCTACCGCGCTGCCAAGGAGGCGAATCCGAAGGCGGACATCTCCGGCATCAACGGTTGTTCCGGCAATGCGGAGTGGTCGGCGGGAGTGGCGAAGGGCGGCGGTTTCGAGGCCTGCGATTCGCTTGATTACCATGTTTACAGCGCGTCGCGCCGACTCAATACTCCGACCAGCCAGGGAACGAGCGAGAAGTTCCTCGAACCCTTGAGGAAGATACGCTCGGATCTCGGAGGAAAGAAGGTCATCATGAGTGAGGGACAGGGTGATTCGGACGGCTGCAATTCGGCGGATCGCCATCGTGGCGGACTCTACCGCGATTCGGTGCCGTGGAAGGCGGATTCCGTTTCCGAGCTGGCCGCGTCCGCAGACCGTCAGGTGCGCTATGTGTTGTCCATACTTTCCGAGGGCGTGAGCCGTGTATTCCTCTACACTCAGCACGGATACTCCGCGCTCGGCTTTGCTCCGAGTTATGTCGCGCTCGTCGGGGCGGACGGCAGGCCCGATCCTTCGTCCGCAGCGTTTTCGCACATGGCCACTCTGATCGAGGGACGCAAGTTCGTCCGCACCGAGAGGTGCGGCGCAAACGGTTTTGTCTGGTATTTCGAAGGCAAGGGTGCGCTCGGCGGCACGGTCGGTGTGTATTCCGGACTTACGCTTGAAGAGACACTTGCGCTCAAGGGCAAGGTTACTGATCTTTACGGAAACGTTCCCACTCGCGAGACCTTCATTCCGGGAACAGTTGTGTACAGGGAGTAAGGAAAAAGGATGAATACTTCACGCAGGATGTTTATTGGTGGGCTGGGGTCTTTCGGGATGCTCGGCGGTTGCCGACTCATAGGCGGCGCGCAGATTGCGGCGAACAAACGGGTCTATGACTACTGGTGCACGTGGGGAATCCAGAACGGCATGGTGAAGGACACGGCGGCTGGCGACGTAAGCAAGACGGCGGGCGACCAGGGCGCGGCGGCGGCGCGGGACAACATCAATTCCGGGCTCATCTTCGGCAAGAACGGCTGGGCGAATTTCTTCCCGGAGCATCGTGACGGACTCTACATGATGTTGGACGACGGGTGGGACGTGACGACGGGCCAGGCGCCGGGCAAGGACATTTCCGTCTTCGGTTCGCTCGAGCCCGATCCGGTGCGGTTTGGATTCTTCGGTAGCACGCCGGCCGAGCGGCTCCGCGGCATCAATATGGAACTGAGGGATCGCGGCTGGCGCGGCGCGGGACTTTGGATTGCCTGTCAGCTGCCGGGCGACAGGTATGGCGTAACGCTCAATCTCGATCAGAAGCGCAGGGACGAGATCAAGCGCAAGCTCGAAGCGAGTGCGGCGGCGGGCATCGGATACTGGAAGGTCGACTGGGGCGTTTACGGTGGCAAGACGGAATATCGCCGGGCGATCAGCGAGATCAAGAATCAGGTCTATCCCGAACTCATCGTCGAGCACGCGCCGCTCGGCTGTGGCGTCTTCAATGATTTCGATCCGGTGAAGGGCACGGGCTCGGGACGACGTCCGGTGAAGGTTCAGAAGGGTGATCTCGAGCGATTGGCGTATTCGGACGTGATTCGCATCTACGATATGCTTGGTCCCGTGGAATATGCCTCGGCCATAGATCGTGTCGCGTATTATTCGAAGGGGGCTGAAGAAGTCGGATCGTCCGTCGTTCTCAACGTCGAGGACAATCCGATTCTCGGGGCGGTGCTGAGTCACGGTTTCGGCGTGATGCGTTATCCGCAGCCGAGTGCGGCGTCCAGCGTGGTCGTCGGCGCGCAGGGAATGGCTGAGGTCGACCGTGCGCTTGCGTGGCGCGATTTCGCGCCGGTCTATGGGGCGGACCGCAAGCAGCCGACGCTCGTTTCCGAAGATCGCATTTCTGCCGAATGCGTATTTGGAAAGGAGGGCTGGCTTAAGTCCGCCTGGGGCAAGATGGTCAAGCAGAACGCGCCTGCCGTCCTCTCGCGCGGAACTCCGTTGCCGGAAGTGACCGTGGCTGGCTCAGTGCGTCCGTTCGTATTCGCCGCGCGTCATCCCAACGGTGCGCTCGCGCTCGGGGTGCTGCCGCCGCTCGGGATCGGCAAGTCACGCACGCCGAAGGCGGACATCGTCTTCCGCTCGCCGGCCGTTGCGGGCGTGCCATTTGCGGTGTTCGGGCGTCCGGGATCGGTAATCATGCCGTTCATGGGTTCGATTGGCAAGATATTCGCTTCGGATCTCAACGGCGGAGAGCGTCATGACATAACTGCATCGGTGAAGCGCCAGGGCAATACGCTCGTTTTTGACGGCGAGACACTCGCGCGTATCGGCTCTGAGAAGACTCCGGTCGGTGATGTGTCCGAACCTGGAGTGCTCGTGGCGTTCGACTGATGAACGTCCTTTCGATAGTGCTGCTGGCGGCGGCCGCGATTGCCGCGACTCCGGAGGTGCGCACCGACCTCGGAGAGTACTCGCGGACCGTCCGCCGGTCCGCCGTAAAAACGCTCACCGAATCGTTTCATCGCGGCGAGGCGGTGATTGGCGGAGTGGTGACGTTCGCCGGCAACGGAACGTTCTTCCTGCAGTCGGAAGGCGATGGCATCAAGGTGCGTTATTCGGGGGCGCTTCCACGCGTTCGCGACAAGGTGGAGGTCCGCGGCAAACCGACGCTGGAGGGCGGACGCGTCACCTTCGTCGGTTCGAAATGGAAGAAGATCGGGGACAGCATGGTGCCCGAGCCGCGGCGGGTAGGCATGGAAGATCTGGTGACGGTGAGTCCGGGACACGATGTCAATGCGACGAGGGTAGTCGTGGCGGGGCGCGTGATCGGTCCGCTGGAGAACGGTTTTGCGGTCAATGTCGGCGGTGTGCCGGTCAGTGTGATGGCGGATAAGCTGCCGCCGGATCTCGAGGATTCGGATTCGACGCATCCCAAGGTGATCGTCCGCGGCGTTTGCGAACTGGTGCTCGATCAGTCCACGCTTTTCGGCGGCGGCGAGGACGTGCTCGGAGTCAAGATGCATCTGGCGAGCGCGGCGGATGTGACGATCGTTCCCGACCTTGAATATCTCTCGAAAAAGCGCGACCGCTACGTGCGGTTGGCGTCCGCGCTGGTCATTGGCCTACTGGTGTTCGTGCTCCTGGCGATTCTCTACGCTTTCGTGCGTCAGCGCCAGCGGCTTTTCCGCACGCGCACGCTGATGGCGGAGCGCAAGCGCATGGCGGACGACATCCACGATACCGTCGAGCAGCATCTGGTGGGGGCGAAGATGTTGGTCGCGCTCGGGCGTGCGAAGGAGGCGCAGGAGGTGCTGGTGCGAGCGAAGGCGGAACTTCGCGATATCGTGTGGGGACTCAAGAACGATGACATGATGCGGCTTTCGCCGGCGGAGATGGTCCGTAAGCTTGCTGCGGACGAGACCAAGCGCGGCATCGTGCGCGTGGATACGCTGCTTAACGGACTTCCCGAGCGGCTTGACGCCGCGGTCATGCGTGACTTGTCGCTGATCATCCGCGAGTCTATCGGCAATGCGATCAAGCACGGCAATGCGAAGAAGATTGCGATTTCGTCCGATCCGCTTCTGGACGGCGGTTGGCGGCTTTCGATCGCCAATGACGGCGCGCAATTCGATCCGGCGGCGGTGCCGGGCGCGGCCGAGGGACATTTCGGGCTCGAGGGCATGCGCGAGCGGGCGCGGCGAATCGGGGCCTCGCTTTCGATCGCTCCACGCAAGCAAGGTATGGTACTGGTTCTGGAGAAAGGTGGAAAATGACGAAGGTTGCGATTGTTGACGATCACGCGGTGGTGCGTGCGGGCTTGAAGTATCTCATTGAGGCGCAGGCGGACATGGCGTTCGCCGGCGAGCACGGCGGCGGTGTCGGCGCGGCGGATTTCGTCGCGGCGGTCAAGCCGGACGTGACGTTGCTTGACGTGCGCATGCCGGATCTCGGCGGCATTGAAGTGCTGAAGGCGATCCTGAAGCAGAATCCCGAAGCACGGGTCGTGATGCTCACCACGAGCGACACCGAAGAGGATATCTTTCGTGCCATCGAAGAGGGTGCGCTCGGTTACGTGATGAAGGAGTCGCCGGTGGAGACCATAATCGCGGCCATTGCGAGTGCCATGGCGGGGGAGGTCTTTATGACGGATGACGTGCGCCGCATCTACGAGGCGCGGCGTTCGGTGAAGGGACTTTCGCCGCGCGAGCTCGAGGTGCTCGGCCTGGTTCGCGAGGGCCTCGGCAACAAGGATATCGCTTTGCGGCTGAAGATCAGCGACAACAGCGTCAAGATGCATCTCAAACGCATCTTTTTCAAACTCGGCGCCTCGGATCGTGCGGAGGCCGTAGCCCTTGCATTGAGACGCGGGTTTTTGATATAATTCGTGCGAATGTCTAAGAAGGCAGTTAAGCTATTTGCTTTTCTGGCCGTCGCGGTTGCCATCGCGACGGTTTCCGCTGTTATTGTCGGGGCCACGCGGTGGTTTTTCGAGGATGCGGTTTCCTTTGCTGAAAACGCTGAAAAGCGCTGGTCGTATCCACCGGGTTTTGCCGTTGTAGACGGGGGCAGAATCAATTACGGCATGGGCGCGGCAGATGAAGGCGTGCTTGCATATGCGACTCCTGCCGGCACGTCTGACGATTATGTCATTTCCGAGGTGGACTACGCTTTCGAGTGGTTGGATAGTCCCGGGCGTGATGCTGAAGGCGGTTTCATAGGTGTACATCTCGTGGCGGGTCCCGGCGATGACAATGACCATCCCGTCTTCGAGGTCATCGATTCGTTTGTCGGTTCCGGCGATTGGCGCACGACCTCGGTGCAAGGCGCGACAGGTGTCGTTTACACGCTCCGTGTTGAGATGAACCTTCGCCGCGGCTATGAAGTCGCGCACTACTCGTTCCGTCCCGCAGGTTCCGCTTCCGCCTTTACGAAGATTGCCGATGTCCTCCTGCCGTCCGGTGTCCTCAAGCCGAAGGAGATTGATTTCTGCGGGCGCGGCTCGCTCGGCTCGATGGAGATGGCGACGAAGCTTGCCGAGGAAGATGCGGTCTCGCGCTATCGCCGCTGGGCGGAGCTTGGCGACATCCTGACCTGGGAAGGGTCCGCCTCATCGACTTTCCGTTCGTTCGTCTTTGCGGACAACCTCTGGAAGGACGGCACGGCGACGTATTCGGGCGCGACGGCCGAGGCGCGTTTCCCGTCCGC
The DNA here is from genome assembly GCA_002315875.1 of Verrucomicrobia bacterium UBA1727. Taxonomy (GTDB): domain Bacteria; phylum Verrucomicrobiota; class Kiritimatiellia; order RFP12; family UBA1067; genus UBA1067. Next base: position 13,019 of record DCIL01000053.1, read on the forward strand.
AGCGCTGCGTTTCAAGTCCGGCGTCACTCCGCAGGCGGTCGCAACGTCCGCTTCGCCGCTTCGTCTCGGCGGCTTGATCGTTGAGCCGTCGTCCGCCGGCTATTCGTTGTCCGCGTCCGCTCCGGTGATGCTCGGTGATGCGACGGGCAAGAGCGCCTCGTGGTATTTGTTCGAGAGCGGCTTTGCCGTTTCCGCGCCATCGAAGACGATATCCTTCCTCGGTGAGTCGCAGGTCTACGTCAAGTCGGGGGTGGTGCTCGACCTTTCGAATGCCGCGTCCGTCGAACTCAATTCCGGAACCTACGCGAAGCTCTGTCTTTCCGGTGGCGGTTCGATCAAACTGCCGTCGGGTGGGCTCGATGCGACGGGTCCGGTGGTGATTGATTATTCCGGATGCGAGGGGACGTCCGCCGGCTCCTTCCTCACGGGTAGCATCAAGGTCGATGCGTCCACGGCGTTCGTTCTGCCCGACGGCACGGCCGAAGGCGAGGATGTCGTGCTCTGTACGGGTTCGGTTACCGGCGGTGGATCGGGTGCGGTCAAGCGCAGCATCACCGTCGGCGGAGTCGCCTTTGCGGCGGACGTAACGATTTCCGGCAATAAGCTCCGCTACGTGAAGCGTTCTTATGCCGCGACCTGGAAGGGCTACACCGGCATGTTCACCTGGGCCGGTTCTGTCCCTTCGTTCGAGAACGGCGCGTTCACGCTTTTCGACGTCAGCGCCGGCAGTGACACTTCTACGCTCTTCGAAGGCGCGAAGGCGGCGGAGCACGTGCCGGGGTGGGACGGGCAGACGGTGCCGACCTTCAACTGGATCTTCAGTGCGATGACCCGCACGACCAACTCCTTCTCGCTCGTGAAGGATCCCGGATACGCGCTGCGTTTCTCGTCCGTCGGTTACCGCGGCGATCTCATTTCGCTCACTAAGTATCTCTCCTTTGGCGGACTTCTCGTCGACAGCGGCGCGACCGGCTTCGGAATTTACGGAGCCGGCGATCAGTCCAACTTCCTCGTTCTCGGCGACTATGCCTGCACCAAGACGAACCGGGTCGAGATTTCCGAAAACTTCACGATCGGTGGCTTCGGCTCGGTCGAGATCGTGGGCACGACGCAGCTCGAGGTGCCGACGGGGCGGCGGCTTGCCGTGGAAGGCGGTGGACGCAGTGCGGGTACGGGTTTCCCCGATCGTTTCCCGGAGCTGAGAGTCGGTGGAAACGGTGTCCTCAAGTGCAACATGCTCCGCGCGGGCGGACCTTCCACGCTCGACTTCTCGGCGATCGCGGCGGACGCGACTACTCCGTTCGTGGATGGTGCCATTGAGCTGGATACGGTTGCGCGGCTGGTGTTGCCGTCCGCGCTTGCGGAGGGGGCGAAGTTCCCGCTCTGCTCCGGGTCGATCACCGCTTCGGACGGCGTGCGCGCGGTGGCGAAGGGCTCTGGTGAGTTCTTCCTTGCCGATGTGACGTTCGATTTCGTCAACAAGAAGGTGAGCTATCAGGTCGCCGGGGTCGATGCGTGGACGCTGCCGACGAGCGCAAAGTGGACGGATCATTCCTTCACCGGCCGTCCCGTCGAGCTCACGCTTACCGCTGATACGACGCTCGAGATCAATGCCGACACTGCGCTTTCCGCGCTACTCGTCAAGGGTCCGTATCGTCTCTCGATCGTCGCGACGCGCTCGTTCAATCCCGGCAAGATGTTCCTCGGCCGCGACACCACCTGTGAGATCGTCTACCGCAAGAACTCGATTTACGCGGCGCAGCCGATGCTGACGGTGGATAACGGACTTCCCGTCGATGCGGTCATTGATGCGGAGACCGCAGGCGAAATGACCTGGACCGGCCGTGTGGCGGTTACCGGTTGTCTCAGGGCCCGCGGCAAGGTCACGCTTTCTAACGAAGAAAACGAATTCGACAGCCAGAGTCATCTGGTTGTGGAGAAGAACGGACGGCTTGCGGTCGGTGCGAAGCTGATGGGTAATCGCGTTGACGTGCTCGGTGAGCTCAAGGCGACGGGCGCAGGCCTTGAGATCGGCAGTGATGCGCGGCTCAGTTTCCATCAGGGCTCGTCGCTGACGGCCGATAGCGGCTCGCCGGTGGAGTTCACGGGGCCGGCCACGATTTCGGTGAAGAGCGCCTCCGGCAACGGGTCCGCGATTTTCTCGGCGTCCGTCATCTTCGACTCTCCGGTGGCGCTGATTGTGGACGGCGGCATGTCGCTCCAGCTGGCCAATGCGAACTCGACGTTGTCGCGCGAGACGCTCGCCGCCGCGTTCGGCAAGGGTGCGCTTAATCTCACTGGCGACACGACGGTCGCCTTCGATGCCGGCTCGTGGACGCTTGGAGGCGCGACCGGCAATGCGTCCGCAGCGTTCTTCGACGATCCGTCGGGCGTGGTGCCTTCTATCTTCAACACGAGCTGGACTGGCGTCTGCCGTCTCCTTGACACGGAACTTTTGGACTTCAATCCTGCGCGACTCGGCAACCTCAACTCGTCCATCAGCTACGAAGGCGCATACGGCTACTTCGCCGAGAATGCGATCTACAATCCGAAGACCGTGCTGCCGGAAGTGCCGGGAGGGGATTTCTCGCTGTCGATCGAGAAGGGCTATGCCGGTCAGGCGATCAATCTCGGAGCGCCTTCGGGCTCTGGACGGCTCTATCTGCCGGAGAGCGCCGGTGACGCTGATTTCCGTGTGTTCATCAGTGATGCGAGCGTCTTCAACGGTTCGATCTCCGTCGAGGGCGAGACCTCGTCCTCCGGCGTGGCGATCGGGCTTGATCCCGGAACTGCCGAGGACTACGCGCAGGCGTTCCTTGCGGACGGACGCGGTGCGATTTCTCTCTATCGCGGCGAAGCGACGATTGGCGAGGGAGCGGTTTGGTCCGCGGCCAACGGTATCTTCATCGACCGCGAGGCGCGGCTTACCGATAGCGGCATCATCGATACCTTCGTCCGCGGCACTGGCACCGTGCGTTACACCGGCGAGGTCGGTGAGGGACGTGTCGAGACCGGAGTTGCCCGGTATGACGATGCGGACGTCTGGAAGGGCACGGTGCAAATCGACAAGGCGACGATCGCCGGCTTTGACATCATGCGTTGCGGCAATGCGAATTCGGTGCTCGAGTTCCGCCAGGCGAGCGGCTATCTGCCGAATGGCATCGACGTTCAGTATCCGGTGAAGATGGGACTTGATGACACCGAGGGCGGGCTTACGATCACCACGGCGGAATGGAACGGACACTACGCCTTCTCGAAGATCATCGGCGATGGTGTCTTCAAGATGGCGTACGGCAGCGAGGGTTCGTCCTCTTATTACCGTTTCCGCGACGTATCTCAGTTCAACGGCAAGATCCGCATGAACGCCTACTCCGCATCGCTCGTGCTGGGCGATGTCGAGCCCGAGACCTTTGGCGCGCTCGAAGTGTCCGACGGCTTCACGATCAAGTCGAATCGCGATTGGGAGACGCCGAAGGCCATTTTCCACGATCGCGTCACGATCGACGGGCTTGAGGGAGAGAACGTCTTCAAGATTCTCGGTGATGCTGGCGATTATTCCGCGGTGGCGGTGACGCTCACCGGTTCGACCGATCCGCACATCAAGCACAGTCTCGCCTACGACGGCACGACCTATTTCCTCTATGTCACGTCTTCTCCGACGCCGCCTTCCGCGCGCATCATCGCGAGCGAGGCGATGTACGGGGTAGATCTCGCCAAGGCCGGGGTCAAGTTCACGGTGAGCGATTGGTGGAAGGGATACGATTTCGAGGGCCGTGTCATCGCCGAAGTCATCGTGCGCGATTCGAAGGGACGTGTGGTCGGTTATGCTTCTCAGGAGATCGAAGGCAACGGAACCTACATTCTCAACGACATGGGGCTGCCGCCCGGTTGCCGCGGCAACTATTACGATTATGAGATCGTCCTTTCCACCGAGGACAATCGCACCGGTGTCTTCACGCCGAGCGACCAGCGCGCCATCGTCTCTGCGGATGCCGTCCTCTCGGTCGAGAGCTGGATCTTCGAGAACGCTGAGACCTTTGCCGCGCGCGATCCGTCCGGCAAGTCCGCCACCGGCGTGTGGCGTCTCGGCTCACCGGATGCGGCGATTGTGACCAACGGTTATATCGCCATCGATACGTCAACGGGCGGCGGCACGGTCGACTTCACCGCGGCGGTTGCCGATTCGAATGATGTCGCGCGCATTGCGGTCAACATCACCATCGGGGCGCAGGTTCTCAATACGATCGAGGAGCTTAACGAGGCGGGCGTGCCGGCTGGAGTGCGCGGCGCGGTTTCGATCGTGGGAACTGGAGAGAACGAGGATGTGCCGGGCTGGGCGGTGTGGAATCCGTCCGCTCAGGAATTCGTCAAGGCGTACGCGAATGACGGTGCGACCGCCCGCGGCGAACATACGCTTTGCTGGACGATCTACCATCGCATCGGTGTCATTTCGTATTCGGTGGATGGGCTTACGCTTACCAACTCGACGGGCAGCGCGGTCTTCCCGCTTCGCGCGAGCGAACTCGAGGCGAGGGCCGAGGGCGTCGACTTCCAGGGCTACGTCGATCTGAAGTCCATCCGCGGCACTCAGGATACCGCCCATCTCGCGCGTGTCGTGGGCGAGGGCGGAGTCACCAACGAATACGAGACAGTGGACGAGGCCGTGGCCGCCGCCACGAACGCGAACGATCGCGTGGGGCTCATTTGGGACGCGACGTGGCGGCCGGTGACGAATTTTGTCGGCCGCACCTACAACTTCGATCTAAATGGCTACAAGGTCTACATCGACGAGGCGGTCACCAACCGTATCGTGACCGAGGGCTATCGTCTTATCGACAACGGCAATGGGTCCTATACGATCGGTGTCGTCGAGTATTCGCTCACCTTCATGCCGAACGGAGGCAGCGGCACGATGCCTCAGCAGTTCTTCTCGGTGACGAACATGGTCTTCAATCTCATCTCCAACGTGTTCACTGATGTCGGGGCGGACTATTCGCTCGACTTCTCGCACTGGAACATGATGGCGGACGGCACCGGCGCCGAGAACTGGTCCGACGGCGGCGTCATCGACCTGAAGCCCTACGGTATCGGCGACAAGTCGCTCTACGCGCAGTGGAAGGTGTCGGTGCGTGCGCTCACGATCGAGCCGTCCGACGAGTACGTCTATCTTGAACTCGTGACTACGAACGGTGTCGAACATCGTGACGTCAAGTACGTGTCGCATCCCGACCCGGTCGAGGCGAAGAAGGGCCGCGGCAGCGCCATCGTGCCGATTTCCTATGGCAGCGACGTGAAACTCGTCTTCACCACCGATCTCGAACTGAAACTGAATTGGACCGAGACGAATCTCGTCCGTTGCATCAAGGCCGAAACGCTCGTCTACGAAAAGCTGCCGAAGCTGCTTTCGATCTTCACCTCGGTGCGCAAGACGGCAGTCGACGTCTGGGCGGCTAACAACAAGGTCAAGCCGGCTATGGTCGCCTCGACGTACGCGCTCGTCTCCTGCTCGCTCGGCCTCTCGCACGTGGCGACTCCGACGAGCGAGGTGAACATTTCCGATTTCAAGGTTACCGAGAACGGGTGTTCGTTCAAGGTGCTCATCGATGATGATCCGGTGACCCAGACCGAGCAGGTACTGCCGTTGGTGCTGGTTACGGATCGTCTCGACGGCGAGTGGACGCGTCCCGCGGCGGATGCGATCAGGATCAATGAGGACGGTTCGGTCGAGGTCAAGACCGACAAGGGCGCCTTCATCAAGTTGGATATTCCGATCAATTGACGAGGCATGGCGCAAGAGCAGCTATTTGCGGATGACTACAAGGTCAATCTTGATGTTTTCGAAGGTCCCCTCGATCTCCTGCTCTATCTCATTCGCCGCGAAGAGCTGGATATTTACGACATTCCGATCGAGCACATCACCAGCGAGTACATGAAGTTCATCGAGGACGCGCGGCGGCTCAATCTCGATATCGCCGGCGAGTTCATCGTGATGG
>DCIL01000053.1:19030-21166 GCA_002315875.1 Verrucomicrobia bacterium UBA1727
CGACGCTGATGGTCATCAAGTCGCGTATGCTTCTGCCGGTGTCGCGGCGGGTTGTCGATGAAGGTGGGGACGAAGAATGGGTCGATCCGCGCCTTGATCTCGTCCGTCAGCTCATCGAGTACAAGAAGTTCAAGGACGCGGCGATTCGTCTCGAGACGATGGAGGCGATGAAGGCCAATCAGTTCGACTACGGCGGGGGACGTCCCAAGTTCGAGAAAACCGCAGCGGATGCGAAGAATGCGATTCAGTCGCTCGATCTCTACGATTTGATGACGGCGTTCCAGGACGTGCTCTCGCGTGCCGCGGAGATTCCGCAGGAAGAACTGAAGGGCATCCGCTTCTCGGTTCCTGAGAAGATGGATACGGTCCTCGAGCGCGTGCGGCGCGACGGACAGGCCGCGTTTCTTTCGCTCTTTGATCCCGAACATGCTCCGAAGGGCGAGATCATCGTCACCTTCCTCGCGGTGCTCGAACTCCTGCGTCAGCACCGTATCGTCGTCTATCAGAACGCCGCGTTCCACGAGATCACGATCATGGCGTCGAAAGAAATCGATGACGCCGTGCCGCTGGCGAATCCGGATGATTATGTGTGAGAGGATAGAGGGTAGAGGGTAGAGGATAGAGGATAGAGGATAGAGGGTAGAGGATAGAGGATAGATTGGAGAGGGTAGAAAATATGGTGAAGAAAGAACCAGATCAGAAGAAACTTGCTTCGCTCGTCAAGGCGATTCTCGTCGAGCTTGGTGAAGATCCCGAGCGGGAGGGACTCAAGAAGACGCCTGATCGCGTGGCGAAGGCGATGACCTATCTCACGCGCGGCTATCGTCAGAATCTCACGAAGGTCGTCAACGGCGCGAAGTTCTCCAGTGGCACCAACCACATGGTGATCTTGAAGGACATCGAGCTTTATTCCCTTTGCGAACACCACATGCTGCCTTTCTACGGCAAATGCGCGATCGGCTACATCTCGCGCGGCAAGGTGTTGGGCGTCTCAAAACTCGCCCGCATCGTCGATATGTTCGCGCGGCGGCTCGAGATTCAGGAGCGCATGACCGAAGAGATTGCCAACGCGATCATGGCGGAGACGGGGGCGGAGGGCGTCGGCGTGGTGATTCGCGCCAAGCACCTGTGCATGATGATGCGCGGCGTCGAGAAGCAGAACAGCGAAATGACCACCAGTGCGGTCCTGGGAACTTTCAGGACGGATGAAAAGGTGCGGCAGGAGTTCCTGTCGCTGATACAGTAAGGAAAGAGAAATGGCAGAGCAGGAAAAGGAGAAACTCATCGAGGCGGAAGAAGTGCGGCAGCGAATCGCCGGACTCAAGGACAAGATTGCCGAGATGGCTGATTACATCAAGATCGACGAGCGTCGGACGCGGCTTGCTGCGCTTGAGGATCAGCAGGCGCAGGGGGATTTCTGGAACAACCAGTCGAAGGCGAAGGAAGTAATCGCGGCAACCAACGCAGAGCGGGCTTATGTCTTGCCGTTCGATCAGCTGGTGAAGACCGTGGATGACGCGGCGGTTCTTCTGGAGCTCGCAGAAATGGAAGAGGGCATGGCTCAGCAGTCCGCATTCAAGGATACTCTCGCGGAGTGTGCGAAGGCCGACGAGTTCTTCGGCAAGCTTCGTCTTCAGTCGCTGCTGGGCGGTAAGTTCGATCAGTGCAACGTCTTCGTGAAACTCCACGCCGGACAAGGCGGCACCGAGGCCTGCGATTGGGTTTCGATGCTCTACCGCATGTATCAGCGCTATGCCGAGGATCAGGGTTGGAAGGTCGAGGAATACGACGTGCAGGAGGGCGAAGAGGCCGGCTACAAGGATGTCTACTTCAAGGTGGAAGGTCCGTACTCGTTCGGCATGCTCAAGGCCGAGCGCGGCATTCACCGGCTCGTGCGCATCTCGCCGTTCGATTCCAACAAGCGCCGCCAGACCTCGTTCGCCTCGATGGAAGTCGTTGCCGAGATCAATGACGATATCGACGTCGAGATTAAGGACGAGGATCTTCGCATCGACACCTACCGTTCGGGTGGTGCCGGTGGACAGCACGTCAACAAGACCGATTCGGCCGTGCGCCTTACGCATCTGCCCACCGGCATCGTGGTCGCTTGTCAGAAGGAGCGCTCGCAGCACATGA
>DCIL01000053.1:21255-26234 GCA_002315875.1 Verrucomicrobia bacterium UBA1727
TCTACGGCGCGAAGTCCGAGAACGGATGGGGCAGTCAGATTCGCTCCTACGTCTTCTGTCCTTACACGATGGTCAAGGACCTGCGCACCGAGTGGGAGACGAGCGATGTCAATGCGGTGATGGACGGACACATTCAGCCGTTCATCGAGGCCTGGCTGCAGATGAAGGCGAAGTGAGCGGTGAAGAGAGGTCTGGGTAGTGGCGTATGAGAACGGAGTAGATTGGCAGCCGATCGAGCCCGAGAAGCGGGGACGGCACGAGACGACGGCGAGCGCGCTCGAAGCCGCGTTCCGAGAGCTCACTACCATCAAGAGTCCGTTTTTCGATTCGGTTGTCGACCGCTGGCACGAGCTCTTTCCCACGCTTGCCGCGCGCCCTGGACGTTATGAGGACGGCTACTTCTTTCTCTACGTGAAGTCCGCGCCCGTGCTCTTCATGCTTCGTCCGCGCCTTAAATCCATCCGTACCAAGCTCGCCTCTCTTCCGAACGCCCCCAAACGCTTCGAGATCCGCTTGGAAATCAAGGATGAATGCGATACTGGTTGCAGCTGTTGATTTGATGGTGACATTGTGACATATCGGCAATAAGTGTCATTGACTCTCTGTGACACTTTTTGGTATAATGTCGCACATGAACTACAAATCAGGTAGCCATTCGGCAAAGGTTGCGATCGCCATTATGGTGGTGATAGGCGCGTGGGCGGTTGTTTATGCGAGTGGGTTTGGACTTTACGAGGCCTCGTCCAAGACCTATGCGATGGGAGGAGCGGTATTGGGAAGGGCGGTGGATGCGTCCGCCAACTTCCACAATCCTGCGACTCTTACTGACTTGACGAACATCACGATCACTGCGGGATTCATGACCGAGCATCCGCGTGGGAGGATCAAGGTGGACGGTGGATCGTCCGAAACGATGAACCCCGGTGTATTCGCTTTGCCGAGTTTTCAGATGGCGCTTCCTCTTTGGTATGATTTCGTATTCGGCTTGGGGTTGATGCCGGAATACGGACTGGGGTCGGCGTATGATGACAATTGGACGTTGAACTTCAATTCGACCGAGACGACGGTGACGTCCTTTACGGTCAATCCCAATCTCGCCTGGAAGATCGGAGACCTTTCGGTTGCTGGCGGTTTGCGTTTCCTCTACTTTGATTTCGAGCAGTATCAGAAGCCGTTCGCGGGGATTAACGGAATGCCGATGGGTCGGATGAACAGTCGGCTCAAGGGTGACAACGACATGAAGGACTTCGGTTATCAGGTGGGTCTTAAGTATGATGTCACCAAAGAGTTCTCGGTCGGTGTGGTTTACAAGTCGCTGACGATCGTTCGTGTGAAGGGCAAGAGCCAGGTTTCGCCGGCGAGCTACATAGCGCATCCGTACTCGCGGATGGTCGTCGATGCGAGTGCGGACACGGTGAACGGTCCGGCGAAGACCGACATCGAGCTTCCGCAGTCCATTTCCGGTGGCTTCAACTGGGATTTCGCGAAAGACTGGCATCTGGGCGGAATGGTCGGATGGACGCAGTGGTCGTCCATGAAGACGCTGGACTTTGATCTCAACGGATATCACAAGGACATCAGACTGGAGTGGAATGACACGTGGCGTGCGGGATTGGCGCCCAGCTGGGATTTCGCCGAGGGTTGGACGGCGATCATGTCTTATGTCTACGAGAACGACTGTTGTGGCGATCAGGAGTCGACGATGTTGCCCGCGTCTGATCGTCACATGCTTTCGTGGGGGCTTTGTTGGAGTCCGTTCGATTCATTGGAGCTCGCGCTGACGTACGGTATGATTCTGATGGACGGTAAGGATACCCAGTGCCGCGAAAGCGTGACCGACCGTCTCTACCATTACCGCGCCTACCGTGGTATCTCCCATGCCGCCGGGTTCTCTGTTACCTACCGCTTCTGATTTGGTATAATACACGCAGTGCGATAGGTAAAAGAAGAGGCGATGGCGTTTGGCATTACAGATTCGACTATAGAGGAGATAAAGGCCAGGGTAGATCTGGCGGACCTTATCTCCTCGTATGGCGTTGTAGTCAAGAGCGCCGGTTCCTCGAAGAAGGCGTGTTGTCCGTTTCACGGCGAGAAGACTCCGTCGTTCAACATCAACGAGCGCAAGGGTTTCTATCATTGCTTCGGGTGCGGTGAGAGCGGGGACGCGATCAAGTTCGTGATGAAGATGGACGGCCTCACTTTCATCGAGGCGGTGAAGAAGCTCGCATCGCAATGCGGTGTCGAGATCAAGGAGAAGGAGGATCCGCTTGCCGGACAACGTCGCCGGCTTTATTCGCTGATGGCGGAACTCGCCGCGTTCTATCATCGTTGTCTTCTCAAGACCAAGGAAGCGTCGGCGGCGCGGGAGTATCTTGCGTCCCGAGCGCTCGATGGCGAAGTCGCCGAGAGCTGGACGATCGGCTACGCAATGAACGGAGTGGCGGCGATTCTCAAGTGGGCGGAGAAATACGGATATACCGCCAAGGAACTCGAGGACGCTGGAGTCATCAAGGCGCCGAATCGTCCCGGTGACCAGGGCTATCACCGTTTCGGCGGACGATTGATGTTCTCCATCCGTGACAAGCAGGGCAGGGTGGTGGCGTTTTCCGGACGACAGCTCGTAGCTTCGAAGAATTCCGGCAAGTACGTGAATTCTCCTGAGACCGCGATCTTCAAGAAGTCCAACGTTCTCTTCGGCTTCGATCGTGCCGCTGGAAACATTGCCAAGGATGCGCATCATGAGGCGATCGTCTGCGAAGGGCAGATCGATACGATCCGGCTTCATCTTTCCGGATTTCCGGTCGCAGTCGCTTCGCAGGGGACGGCCTTTACCGAAGAGCATGTTGCGATGCTCAAGAAAGTCGCAGATCAGGTCACGCTCGTTTTTGACGATGATGCCGCGGGACACAAGGCGACGATTCGTACGGCCGGACTTTTCCTTGCGGCGGAGATGCCGGTCAGGGTGGTGTCGTTACCGGGCGGGGAGGATCCGGACTCGTTCCTGAGAAAGCATCCCGCCTCCGACTTCCGTTCGCTTCTCAATTGCGCCGAGTCGATCATGTCCTTTCAGTGCCGTGCCGAACGCGCCAAGGAGGAGCGTCCCGATTCGGTAGATGCCATCGCTCGCATCACCCGTGCGGTGCTCGCGACGATTGTGCAATCGAAGAATGCGATCCAGCGGGCGAGCATGCTGGGAGAGGCGGCGCGACTTCTGAAGCTTCCGGAAACAGCGCTTCAGGAGGAGCTCAAGAAGGTGAGTGCCGAAACCTCGGCGCATCTGCAGTCTCGCCGCACCGCATCTCCCGCGTCCGCGGCGCTTTCTGAGATCGAAGAGTCGGAGTTTCCCGAGGAGTACGATCCGGAGGTTGATTTCGAGGGCGAGGTGCAGGGCGCGGGCGAGGCTGCCGAGAAGAAGGTCAGTGAAGTGATTCCGCCTTCGCCGAAGGAACTGGCGTTCTGCGAGTTTCTGATGGCGAACGAGTATGACGGACAGCTTGAGGGGATGATCGGAGAGTTCTTGCCGTCGAAGGTGTTTTCGCATCCGTTCGTGTCCGCCTTCGTGGACGCCTGGCGCAATGAGGTGGCGAAGGGCAGCGATGTAATGGGCGATTTCGCCGATGCACTTGATCCGGAAGCGCGGGCGTGGTTTGATGCAATTCTGCTTGGCGCCGGCAAGTCGCAGTCGAGTTCGATGGATGCGACGGATATCCTGCAGAATTTCGTCCGTGTGCTCTGGTCCGAAGCGCTCAAGCGCCGGCGGGGTGAATTGCCGGCGACCGGCGATGAGTCGGCGGACATCGAGCGAATGAGAATTTCAATGGATCTGAAGCGTCTTGCCCGAGTGAAGTGGCATGACGTGAAGGATCTCGTAAGAACCTACATAAAAGGAGGAAACTGAAAATGGACCTTAAGGAAGCAACCAATCGCATCGCCGCGCAGGGCGAACTCGTGAACAAGATCCGCGAAGAGGTCGGCAAGGTGATTGTCGGACAGGAGAAACTGGTCGACCGTCTCGTGCTCGCGCTCGTCACCGGCGGACACATCCTGCTGGAAGGTGTACCCGGTCTTGCGAAAACTCTTTCCGTCAACACCTTGGCGAAGACGCTCGGACTTTCCTTCAAGCGAATCTCCTTCACGCCTGATCTGCTGCCGGCCGATGTCGTGGGAACGCTCGTCTATTCTCCGAAGACGGGTGAGTTCACGCCGAAGAAAGGTCCGGTCTTCGCCAACATGCTGCTGGCGGACGAAATCAACCGCGCCCCGGCGAAGGTGCAGTCCGCACTCCTCGAGTCCATGCAGGAGAAGCAGGTGACGATCGGTGACGAGACTTATCCGCTGCCGAAACCGTTCCTCGTCCTGGCGACTCAGAATCCCATCGAGCAGGAGGGCACGTATCCGCTTCCCGAAGCCCAGGTGGACCGCTTCATGTTCAAGTGTCTCGTCGAGACGCCTTCAAAGGCCGATGAGCGGCGCATCATGCAGCGCTTTGCCGAGCAGGCGCAGGCGCCCGAGGCGAAACAAGTGTCGACCGAGGCGGATATCGTCGTTTTGCGCGAGACGCTGAAGGATGTATATTGCGATGAGAAGGTCGGCGACTATATTCTCGACATCGTCTTCGCTACGCGCCTCGGAGAAGGAGCTTCCGAAAATCTCAAGAAAGAGCTTTCCTCTTATATACAGAATGGCGCTTCTCCGCGTGCGACGCTGGCGATGAACCTCGCGGCCCGCGGTAATGCGCTCCTGCACGGACGCGCCTACGCGACTCCTCAGGATGTGAAGGAAATCGTTCATGACGTGCTGCGTCACCGCATCCTTTTGACTTACGAAGCCGAGGCCGAGGGCATTACCAGCGATAAGGTCATCGATAAGATTCTTGCTGAGGTCCCGGTGCCCTGATCATTTTTGAGGGTAGAATGGCATTTTCTTTCGCTTATTGAATTATTTTTCAAAAAAGTCATTTTCCCCCTTGCGTGGCACCA
>DCIL01000057.1:0-198 GCA_002315875.1 Verrucomicrobia bacterium UBA1727
TGCAGATTCCCGTCGACAAGATCGGTGCGCTCATCGGTCCCGGTGGTTCGAACATCCGTGCGATCGTCGAGAAGACGGGCGCTCAGATCGACATCGATGACGACGGCAAGGTGTCCATCTTCGCGAACAACGCGGAGTCGATGGAGATGGCCAAGCGCGAGGTCGGCGCGGTTTCGGCGGTCGCCGAGCCCGGCAAGA
>DCIL01000057.1:323-3388 GCA_002315875.1 Verrucomicrobia bacterium UBA1727
GACATCATCAAGGTCAAGTGTCTCGCTGTCGACGAGCGCGGCCGCATCAAGCTTAGCCGTAAGGCGGCGATGGCGGAGCTTGACGCGAAGGCCTGAGGCCTCGCGTCAAGTAGTGAAACGTGAAAAGTAAAAAGTGAAAAGTGGAATAGTTAACCATGGACGCTAAACTTTTGAAGGCCGCACACGAGAAGATCCAGTCCGTACCGGTTCTCGTCAATCTCGTCTCCAAGCGCGAGCGTGAGCTCATCAACGGCGCCAAGCCGATGGTGAATCCGACTACGCTTCTTACCGAGGATGACATCAAGAAGAACCGCAGCGCGCTGGATGTCGACAAGTGCGATATCGCTCTCGCCGAAATCGCGCAGGGCAAGCTGATCGCCGAGATCGACTTCGATGCCATTGCCAAGGCCGAGGAGGCCAAGACGAAATGGAACAAGAAGCGCGCCAACGTCAATTCGCTTTACGCGGACTGACCTCGGCGGCGGCAGGTTGGAGGTTGAAGGTTGGGAGATAAGGACAAGAAGTTCAATCCCGTTCTGGCTGAAAACCGCAAGGCCCGCCATGACTATGCCGTACTCGATACTCTCGAGTGCGGCATAGCGCTTTCCGGTACCGAGGTGAAAAGCTGCAGGCGCGGCGGAGTTTCGCTCGCCGGAAGTTACGCCGCGGTACTTAAAGACGAGCTGTGGCTCATCGCGGCGGATATCTCCGCCTACGAGTTCGGCAATCGCTTCAATCACGATCCGAAACGCAATCGCAAGCTTCTCGTGCATGCGAAGGAAGTGCTCGAACTCAAGATGAAGACCGAAGCCAAGGGCCTTACGGTCGTCCCGCTCAAGATGTATCTCAAGCACGGGCGCATCAAGCTCGAGCTCGGCATCTGCCGCGGCAAGGCGCTGCATGACAAGCGCGATGCCCTCAAGAAGAAGGCGCTTGCCCGTGACCTCGAACGGTGTTGAGCTCAAGGTTCGCGTTGCCGAGGGGTTCTTCCAGCGCGCCCGCGGACTCATTGCCCGTCCCAAACTCAAGGATGACGAGGCACTCCTGATTCCGAAGTGCAACGCGATTCATACGTTCTTCATGAAGTATCCGATTGACGCGAAGTTCCTGGACGCAAACGGCAAGGTCGTCAAGGAAGTGAAGAACATCGCGCCCTGGCGCTTCCTCGTCTGGGGCGGATTTCGCGCGCGTTCCGTTCTCGAAACCGCAAGCCGCTGACGGTATCAGTCGCGGTCCGAGAAGATGTTGTCGAAGCTGCCGATGGCGGCGATGCGATATAGTCCCGTGCGACCGAACTTCGTGTTGTCCACGATCAGGTATCGTTTGGTGGCGGCATCGAGAACGTGCCTCAGCAGTTCCGCCTGACGTTCGTGATTGGTGGTGACGTTCTTGTCATCGATGCCGAACGCCGAAATGAACGCCTTGGTGATGTTCATGTGCGAGAGCTGTTCGCGCGTTTCACCGCCGAGGATGGAGTTCAGATTCGGATCATAAGAGCCGCCGAGTCCGATCAGAACGTAGTGCGAAGGAAACTTGCGGAAATTCTGAATGATCGAAACGGAGTTCGTGACGATCGTCAGGTGGGCGAAGTTCGCGGTCCTGAGCAAGATCGCCAGTTCGTTGATGGTCGTCGAGGAATCGAGAAAGATGATGTCCCCCTCGTCAATCGCCGCGAGCGCGCAGCGGGCGGCTGCGATCTTGCTGCCGCGGTTCGTGACCACGCGGTCGAGATAGGCGGTGGTGTCGTCGCGCGGCGCTTCCGCCTGATTGAAGACGAGTCCTCCTCGCATGCGGGAGACGGCATCTCGCTTCGACAGTTCGTCAGCATAGCGATGAACCGTGGCCGAGCTGATGTTGAAATGATCCATCAGTTCGGCAAACGAACAGGACTGCTTCTCTTTTAGATAGTCGTATATCTGCTTGGTGCGTAGCTTATTCATCGCGATATGTATGTTTGGCGCGTATTATATCAAATTTCTCAAAACTTCTCATTTCGTATCAGATGTTCTCTTGTCATTCTCACTGTGATTATAGTAAAATACGGACTGTTTGAATCACCGTATTTTTGAATTTTTGTACCAATAAGGAAAACAACATGAAAATCAAAGAAGACAGCTACATGTACGAGATGATTCGTACTGAGCTTACTGATGTGGTCGGCGACGAGTTCGTCGACGTGAAGGCGGCCGATCGCTTTGGCCATTCAATCGACTACTACTGGATTCCCGAGATGTGGCACGACCGTGGCCGTCCGTGTCCGAAGCCGGACTTCGTGGTGCATCCCAAGACCACGCAGGAAGTCGCGCGCATCATGAAGATCGCCAACCAGTACAAGATTCCCGTGGTGCCGTGGGGCGGCGGTTCGGGCAGCCAGGGCGGTGCGCTTCCGATCTACAACGGCATAGTCCTTGACATGAAGCGCATGAACAAGGTGATCAAGATCGACAAGACCGCGCTTACCGTCACTGCGCAGACCGGCATCATCACCAAGCACCTCGAGTGGTCCTGCAACAAGGAAGGACTCTCGACGATGCATCTTCCCGCGTCCATCGCCTGCTCGACGATCGGTGGTTTCCTCGCGCACCGCGGCACTGGCGTTCTCTCGACGAAGTACGGCAAGATCGAGGACATGGTGATGTCCCTCGAGGTCGTCACTCCGACCGGCGAGATCATCCGCACGCTCCCCGTGCCGCGCCACGCGTCGGGTCCGGACCTCACGATGCTCTTCCTCGGCAGCGAGGGCACGCTCGGCGTCATCACCGAGGTCACGCTCAAGATTCATCCGCAGCCCGAATCGCGGCAGTTCCGTGCCTACATCTTCAAGGACTTCCACACTGCGATGCAGGCCGGCCAGACGCTGATGCGCAGCCGTCTCCAGCCGTGCGCGATGCGTCTTTACGATGAGACCGAGACGAAGACCCACGTCTCGAAGGTCTTCGGAATGAAGCTCGATGCCGGTGCTTATCTCGTGTTCGGTTTCGACGGACGCAAGGACATCGTCGATCTTCAGATGAAGCACGCCCGCGAGATCATGGAAGGTGAGTTCAAGGGCAAGGACCTCGGCG
>DCIL01000057.1:3430-13882 GCA_002315875.1 Verrucomicrobia bacterium UBA1727
AGTACAAGTTCTTCTATCCGGGCTTTATGTTCCACGTTCCGCAGGCGTTCGGCACGCTTGATACGGTGGCGGACTTCTCGCACATCGAGGACGTGTACTGGGCGATGAAGAAGGTCGTCAACAAGGAATTCCCCGATGCGCGCTTCATCGGTCATTTCTCGCACTGGTATGACTGGGGCTGCATGCTCTACGCGCGCTTCATCTTCCCTGGCGACAAGGTTCCGCCGAGCGAGACCGAAGCCGCTGCGCTCTACAATGCGGTTTGGGACAAGGCGATCCGCGCTGCGATCAAGGCCGGCGGTGTCATCAACGAGCACCATGGCGTTGGTCTCAAGCTCGGCCGCTACGTCAAGGATCTCTACGGTTCGGCGATGCCGGTTCTCGAGGGAATCAAGGCGAAGCTCGATCCGAACGGCATTATGAATCCCGGCAAGATGGGACTGTGAGATATAAGGAAAAAGGAAAAAGGAAAAAGGAAAAGGGAAAAAGGAAAAGGGGATTTAAAATGAATATTGACAAATATGAAGAAGCCCTTATGAATTGCAGGTTCTGCTTCATGTGCAGACACCTCAGCGCGATTGGACAGGTCCGCGGCACCGAAGTGGACACGCCTCGTGTCCGCGCCGCGATGCTTTACGGAACGCGCACCGGCACCAACTCGTTCGACGATGCCGATTTCGTCGATGCGATGTATCGCTGCGATCTTTCCGGCAGCTGCCGTCGCAACTGCGTGAACGGTTATGACGAGGTCGGGCTCGCGATTGCCGCGCGTGCGGACATCGTTGAGGCCGGCAAGGCCCCGGAGAAGGTCGCCAAGCTCGCCAAGAAGCTCGCCGCCTCCAGCGCATGGAAGGCCACGGGCAAGGGCAAGGTCGCGATCTTCCTCGACGAGACCACTGCGTCCGACAAGGACGAGGTTGCCGCGCTCAAGAAGCTCATGGCGAAGGCCGCGGGCGAATACGTGACGATCACTGGCGGAGCGATCGGCAAGGCGCTCAAGGTGCTCGGATATCTTCCTGAGGCCAAGGCCGCGGCGGAGAAGTTCGTTGCGTTCGTGAACGCCCTCGAGGTTAGCGAGATTGTGTTCCCGAATCCGGCGGCGTACGATTTCGCGGTCGAGGATCTGGCGGACTTCGGACTGAAGCTCAAGGCGAAGGCCTTTTGCACGGCGAAGTTCTTCCTCGATAAGAAGGTCGCTTTCGCTAAGAAGGCGGGCGAGCTCTTTTATCTGGCGGACGACTTCATGCGCAACTACATCAAGTGCGCGTGCCCCGAGAAGCTCCTTGAGAAGCTCGGTGCGAAGCAGAAGTTCTTCGGCACGAATGACGAGGAGACGTACAACTGCGGCGAAGGAGCGATCGTGCTCGACAAGCTTGATCCCAAGCTCGTCAAGCTGCTCGCCGAATACGTCGCGGAGCGCGCGGATGATCCGAAGAAGGATCAGATCGTCACGCTCGGCGTCTACGCGAAGACCCAGCTCAAGAAGTACGGCAAGCTCAACGTCAAGACGCTCGCGGAAATCGCGGCTGCCTGCCTTTGATGTCCAAGCTTCTCGTACTGGCGACTCATAACGCCAACAAGGTCCGGGAGATCCGCGAGATCCTCCCGGACTTTGAAGTAGTCGGAGAGGATTCCGGCGCCGAGGAGACGTCCGAGACCTTCGCCGGCAATGCCGCCATCAAGGCGCGTGCGGTTGCCGCGAGGCATCCCGGCGCCTGGGTGCTGGCGGACGATTCGGGACTCGAGGTGTTTGCCCTCGGCGGGGCACCGGGTGTGCGCAGCGCCCGCTATGCCGGCGAGGACGGCAACACGCCGAAGAACAACGCGCTCTTGCTGAAGAATCTCGAAGGCGTCGAAGACCGCCGCGCGCAGTTCACCTGCGCGATGGTGCTGATTGAACCGAAGGGGACGGAGCACGTTGCGATCGGACATTGTCCCGGCAGCATCCTCCGCGAGCAACACGGTGCAGGCGGCTTCGGATACGATCCGCTCTTCGTGCCAGACGGTTACGAGAAAACCTTTGCCGAACTTCGTCCCGAAGAGAAGAATGCGATTTCGCATCGCGGACGCGCCCTCGCAGAGGTGAGACGGGTGCTGGATGTCTGATTGGCGCGAGTTTATCGAAGCCGAGCGCGCGAAGCCGTACTTCGCCGCGCTCGATCGTTTCATCGATGCGGCGTATGCGGCGGGCGAGGTGTATCCGCCGCGGGACAGGATCTTCGCCGCGTTCGACCTGACGCCGTTCGATCGTGTGAAGGTCGTCGTACTCGGACAAGATCCGTATCACGAGCCGGGGCAGGCCCAAGGGCTTGCGTTCTATGTTCCCGCTGAAGTTAAGCCGCCGCCTTCGCTCGTCAATATCGCCAAGGAAATCAAGGCGGAGCGTGAGGGGATTTCCGCCGCGGCAATAAAGTCGTCTCAGGTCGAAATTCCGAATCTGCAGGATTGGGCGCGGCAGGGGGTGTTCCTCTTGAACGCGACGCTTACCGTTGCCGCGGGAGAGGCGATGAGCCATCAGGGAAAGGGATGGGAAGCGTTTACCGATGCCGCGGTCGCGAAGCTGTCGTCCGAACGTGAGAATCTCGTCTTCCTGCTCTGGGGCTCGCACGCACAGAAGAAGGGCGCGGCAATCGACCGATCCCGCCATCTGGTCATCGAGTGTGCCCATCCCTCGCCGCTTTCCGCACGCCGGGGCTTCTTCGGCAGCAACTGTTTCGCTCGCTGTAATGAGTATCTGAAAACGAAAGGACAGGCGCCTGTCGTCTGGTGACAATTATGAAACTTCGGATGTTGCTATCTGCCTGTCTTGCAACGCTTTCCTGTCAGCTGATTGCCGCGGACTTCCTGCCGTCCGGCAAGATGATGATCGGCGCCAATTACTGGGCCAGCCACGCCGCGACCGAGATGTGGCGCAAGTGGGACGCAGATGCCGTCGATCGCGATCTCAAGACGCTCGCCGAGAATGGAATTAAGATCTTGCGCGTCTTTCCGAACTGGGCGGACTTCCAGCCGATCCACGCCTGTTATCTCAGCGCTTCTGACTATGATGTCATCAACGATACTCGCATGTTCGATTCCGAGGAGCCGCTTCCGAATACGCCGTGCGGACGTGCCGGTGTCGATGAGAAGCTCGTTGAACATTTCGAGGAGTTCTGTGACATAGCCGAGAAATACAATCTCAAGCTTATCGTGCCGTTGCTGACGGGACAGATGACCTTCCGCAATTACATCCCGCCGGCGCTTGCCAACCGCAATCCCTACAGCGATCCGTATGCGCTGATGTGGGAGGGACGCTATCTCGAATGTATGGTAACGCGGCTCAAGGCAAAGAAGGCGATTGTCGCCTGGGAATCGGGCAACGAGTCGCGGATCCTCGGCAAGGCCGAGAACCAGTTCCATTGCGAGGCGTGGCTTCGGTTCGTTCATCAGGCGATCCGCTGCGCCGATTCTACGCGTCCCGTGATCGGAGTGGACGGGCTCATCATCCCCGAAAGGAGCAAGTGGTCGTCCGCGATGACCGCATCGCTCTCCGATTACACGACTACCCATCCGTATGGATTCTGGGGTAGTGTTTACAACGATGATGTGCGCTCTGTCCGCTCGGTCACGTTCTGTGCCGCGCAGACGCTGGCGCTTGAGCAGATCGGAGGTAAGCCCGCCTTCATCGAGGAACACGGACTCCGCCGCCAGGAGCAATGCTCGCAGGCACATGCGGCGGATTACGTGCGGGCGATGCTCTGGAACGCCTGGGCGGCGGACAACAAGGCGATGCTCTGGTGGTGCGCCTACGATCAGACGAAGATGACGATTGCGCCTTATGACTGGCCTCAGCCCTGTGTAGAACTCGGCGCGTTCACTCGCGATCGCAAGCCGTATCCCGTCGTTCGTGCGATTGCGTACGACGGAAAGCCGGCCGTGAAGGCGGGATGGCGCGTCGAATCGTGGGTTGCGGATAGTCCCGAAAATGCGAATTGGAAAGAAGGTAAACTTCATCTCTCGCCCGATTCGGGAATTCTACTCATCTTGATTGCAGAAAAATAATGCGGGCCGCGCTTCAACTTCAACTAACCTAAAACTCTCATAAAATTATGGCATTAGTCAACATGAAGGAAATGCTCACCTCCGCGCGCAAGGCGCACAAGGCGGTGGGCGCGTTCAACATCACCAACTACGAAACCGCCGCGGCGGTGCTCAAGGCCGCGGAGGCCGAAAACGAGCCGGTAATCATTCAGCTCTACATGCGGCTTTTCGATTCCACGAAGGCGTATGACCTTTGCGGAATGCTTCAGCGGCTTGCGCACCGCGGCAAGGTGCCGGTGGCGCTGCATCTTGATCACGGCGCGACCGTGAAGCAGGCGCAGGACGCGCTTGCCTGGGGTTACACCTCGGTCATGTACGACGGCAGCCGCAGTGCTTATGACGAGAACGTCAAATGGACGAAGTTCGTTGCCGATTACGCGCATGCGCTCGGGGCGACTTGCGAAGGCGAGATCGGACACGTCGCGCAAGGCGATGAGACTGCGCTCACCGATGTCGGCGAGGCGGTTGATTTCGCGAAGGCGACGGGTGTGGACGCGCTTGCGGTCTCGATCGGTACTGCGCACGGATACTACAAGTCCGAGCCGAAGCTCGACATTCCGCGTTGCCAGGCGATTGCGGACGCCTTACCTGATACTCCGCTCGTCCTTCACGGCGGTAGCGGCACCCCGCTTGCGGACGTCCGGAAGTCGGTCGAAGCTGGCATCGCCAAGATCAATATCGCGACGGAATTCCTCGACGGCTACATCAAGAGTTCGCTCAAGGTCTTCACCGATCTTAATGGAGCGTTCGTGCCGCCGGACAAGCTCGCCGATCCGATCATCGAGTCCTGTGCCGCGCACGTTCAGCGGCTGATCAAATTCTTTGCCGGACGCTGAAGCGCCAGAACAAGGAGACGACCATGACCATCGAGAAGGAATCGAAGAACTACAAGTGGGTGATGCTCGCCTTGCTGACCATCACCTACTTCCTGATGCACGGCTCGCGCCAGATCTTCAATGCTTCGTTGCCCGACATCAAGCATTGCCTGCCGGGCACCAGCGACGCGGAGTGGGGCTTCACCCGCACCGTCTTCCTCTTCGCCTATGGTCTGGTCGTCCCCGTGGCCGGCATCGCGGCGGATATGCTCCGGCGCAAGTGGGTGCTCGTAGTCGGCGTGCTCCTGTTCTCGATCGGCGTGTTCTTCACGGGCTATGTCGAGGGGTTCGTCGGAATGCTGGTGATGTACGGACTCATGAACGGAATCGGACAATGTATGATTCCGGCGTCCGCCTCGTCCCTGATCGCCCAATACCATCACGAGACGCGCTCGACGGCGCTTTCGATCTATCAGACGGGACTGTATTTCGGCATCATTCTTTCGTCCGTCCTCGCCGGCTGGCTCAGCGGATATGCCGCGGACGGCTGGCGTTGGGCGTTCTGGGGTTTCGGCGGATTCGGTGTCGTCTGGGTGGTCGTCCTTTGCGTGTTCCTCAAGAACACTCCTCCGCTTCATGCCATGCACTCCGAACATCACCATCACGGACTTGAAAACGGACTCACCATGCGTCCGTCCTTCCGTGACGCGTGTCTGGCGATGATCTCGAAACCGACCGCAATCTGCCTCACCTTCGCTTTCGGCATGCTGGTCTTCGGCTCGAATTGCTTCCGTACCTTCCTGCCGCTCTTCATGCGTCAGGGCTTTGCGGAGGGCGGTTACGGACTTTCCGCCGCGTCCGCCGCGTTTCACAGTGTCTTCTGGTTCTACATCGGCTCGTTCATCGGCATCGGTTCGGGGGCGCGGCTTTCGGATAAGCTCGCGCACCGCTTCCCAGCGATTCGCATCAACATGATGTGGATCGGTATGCTCGTTTCCGCGCCGGCGATGGCGGCGATGGTCTATATGCCGAATCTGTGGCTCTGCTGTTTCATGACCTTCATCTTCGGGCTCGGAGGGGGACTTTTCGACTGCGCGCTTTACGCGGGACTCTTCGAGGTCGTCACGCCGCACCTTCGGTCCGCCGCGATGGGCGTGTATCTTTGCGGTGCCTTCATCATCGGCTGTCCCGCGACCGCGGTGCTCGGCTATGTCGGACAGCACTTCGGTTATCAGCACGGAATCGCGATCTTCGGTGGAACCTATCTCATCGGGGCGCTCGTGATTCTCTTCGCCCGCCTCGTGTTCTTTAAACGCGACAAGGTCGTATGAGGGTTGATTTTTGTTGTGTATTGGTGGCGGTCGCGATCCGGTTCGTCGGAATCGCTGCGGTCGAAAATGTTCCGGGCAATCAATCGGATATCGAGAATTACAAATCGCGCATTCGGACTACGGAATATGCCGGATGCGAGGCGCGCACGGCGCCCGACTGGTTGAAGAGGGGTTTCATCTATCAGATCAATCCGCGCGCGTTCTCGCCGGAGGGCAATCTGCGAGGGGCGACGGC
Source organism: Verrucomicrobia bacterium UBA1727 (assembly GCA_002315875.1). Lineage (GTDB taxonomy): Bacteria > Verrucomicrobiota > Kiritimatiellia > RFP12 > UBA1067 > UBA1067. The sequence continues at coordinate 9,892 of DCIL01000057.1, forward strand.
GCGTCTTTCGCTGGTAAAGGACGCGGGTGCGACCATCGTTTATCTGATGCCGGTGAATGTGCTCAGCACGGCGACCAACCATTTCAGCGAACTCGTTCACAAGCTTGGTGACCCGAAGGGCTTCTACAGTCCAAAGGATTATTTCAATGCCGAGCCGGATTTCGGGACGAATGAGGATCGTGACGCCTTCGTTCGTGAAGTTCATCGGCTCGGGATGAAGGTTATCTTCGATATCGTATTCTATCATTGCGGATGGGACGCGTGCTTTCTCGCAGTGCATCCTGACTATGTCAAGCGCAATTCCGACGGAACGATCGTCCCTGGCAAGTGGGGACGTCCCGTTCTCAATTTCGATAATCCCGTTGCGCGCGAATATCTGTATGGCGTGCTGATGCATCTGGTGAAGGATGTCGGAGTCGATGGTTTCCGTTGCGATGTGTCGGAGTTGATACCGATTGATTTCTGGGAAGAGGCCCATCGCCGCCTTTCGTCCGTCAAACCCGAGGTGGTGCTTCTTTGCGAGGGTTATGGATGCCCCGGAGAGCAATGCGCCGGCTTTGACGCGTGCTATGACTGGCCAGGCATGGAAGCGTTGCGGGGTGCTCTTGACGGACGGCGCAAGGTGAGCGACATTCGTCGTGAATGGAAAACCAAGCGTACGCACTGCGAAAGGAAGGCGCGCTTTCTTAGGTATCTCGAAAATCACGACGAGACTGATGCCTCGCAGAACAAGGGGCCACGCGGAGATAGTGACGAACGTTGGGGATGCCGGCTTTTTGAGGCGGGGTTATTCTACTGTTTCACGTCCGATGGCATCCCATTCCTGTTCAACGGCAATGAATTCGCAGACACGTCCTTCCAGCGGATGCTTCTGAAAACGCCTGTCGACTGGGCTCAGCGCGATACGACGGAAGGGCGGCGTCGTCTGTCGTTCGTGCGAAAGTTCTCGGCCTTGAGGATGTCTGATTCCGCCTTTTCAACGGATGCCGAGATGGTATGGCTCGATAATGACGCACCGGACAGTGTCCTTTCCTACGAGCGCGTATCGCCGGACGGTTCTTCGCGGCATCTCTGCATCGTCAATCTCAGCAAACACCGAGTGAAGGTGCAGGTGCAGAACCGCGGTAGCTTTGATCTTGCGCCAGCCGAGTATTTGGATCGCGCCGTATTCACGACTTCAGTCGAGCCGCTTCCGAACGAGAAGTGGTGGGGCGCGACTTTCAATTTCGGAGATCGACTTCCCTTTGCCGCGGATGAAAAGAAGGTTGATATCGGAAGCTGCGGAGGTGCCGCCGCGCCGCTTCTCGTGTCGAGCGAGGGACGCTACGTGTGGAGTGATCGTCCGTTCTCGTTCGCCTTCGAGAAGGGTGTGCTCAAACTCGAGTCGTCCTTTGAGAAGCTTTCGCCGACTGTCGCCGGCAAGACGCTCAAGTCCGCCTATCTCGCTGCCGCTGCAAGGCATTTTCCGTTCACCAGCACGATTCCGGCCGAACTTCTCTTTACGAAACCTCAGTGGAACAACTGGATTGAGATCGCCATTCAGGGCACGAGTCAGTCCACGGTTGACGCCTACACCGAGGCGCTCGCGAAGAGCGGTTTCCCCTGCGGCGTCTATATGATGGACGGCGGGTGGCTCAATCGTTCGGGAAGTTTCCAGTTCAACCGCGAGCGCTTTCCCGATCCGAAGGGAATGTTCGCGCGCATTCATGAGAAGGGCTGGAAGTCGATGATCTGGATATCCCACTTCGTCGCTCCCGAAGGCGGCGATTTCATCCGCCTCAGACACGGCAGGGGCTATACGCTTGATGGACTCGATGTGCTCGCTTACAGCAAGTTCAACGATAGTTGTCGGAGCTGGCCTGGCAAGGAGGCGAAGGCGCCGGGTGTCATCTGGTGGTGGAGCGGCATCAGCTGCACGTGGGATCTGACCTATCAGCCCGGATGGGATGACTATGTCAGCAAGCTCAAGCGCTTTGCCGCGGAGTATGGCATCGACGGGTACAAGTTCGACGCGGGCGATGTGAAGACCCTCGATGACAGCTTGCGTTTCCATGATCCCGAGAAGCGAGGATGCGATTTCGTGCACGATTACGTGCGTATCGGCGCGGAGTATTTTCCGTACAGCGAGTATCGCGTCGCCTGGGGTAATGGCGGACAACCGTTCATGCTGCGTCTCCACGATCGCCATCATTCCTGGAAGGACCTCGCCGGCGTCAGCGGTTATGTGCAGACGTGCGGACTTCTCGGCTATCCGTACGTGGTGGCGGACATGGTAGGTGGCGGCGAAGCGGGAACGTTCCGTCCCGGCAGCTTCTTCAGCGAAAAGCTCTTCGTCCGTTCTGCCGCGCTCCTTTCGCTTCATCCGATGATGCAGTTCTCGGCGGCACCGTGGCGCTATCTTTCGAAGGAAAATCTTGAGCACTGTCGCGCGTTTGCCGAGCTTCACGTCCAATTCGCGCCATACATTCTCGAGCTCGCCCGCCATGCGTCCAAAACCGGCGAACCGATCGTCCGTTCGATGGAATACGAATTTCCTCATCAGGGTTTCGCGCGGCCGATGGTGCAGTTCATGCTGGGGTCGAAGTGGCTGGTGGCGCCGGTCGTCTCCGAGGATGATTCGGTCACCGTCGAGTTGCCGTCAGGCACTTGGCGGGACGATCTCGGCGAGACCCACATCGGTCCCAAGAAGTTCACGCTCAAGAACGTCCCGCTCTCCCGCCTCCCCCGCTACGAACGATAGGCAGAGGAAGAATTTCGTGATTTACCATCTTGTAGTCAAAACGACATTATGATATAATACACTCACTTAGTCAAAAAAGCATAAAGACAATCTGCCATGAATAAGCTTACAAAAGACGATGAACTGAAGGTGTTGAAATATCGCAAGACGCTTGGTAAGTATCCGAAGCCGAGTGTTACGGCGGACATCATTGCGGTGCGTCCGGCGTATGGTGAACTCGGTGAAAGTCAGTGGCGCGAGAATCCTAAGTTTGCCCTGGAGGTTCTTCTGATCAAGCGCGGACAGTGGCCGTATGAGGGGTGCTGGGCGCTTCCGGGCGGCTTCATTCGTCCCACGGAATCTGTCGAGGAGGGCGCTCGCCGTGAACTCATGGAAGAGACGGCGCTGGTGGCGGATCGTCTGCTGCCGATCGGCGTCTTTTCGGATCCCTCGCGTGATATGCGTGCGTGGATAATCTCGAACGCGTTTGTATCCGTTCACAAGCGCGGAGAAGGAACCGAGGTGAAGGGCGGGGATGATGCTGCCGAGGCGAAATGGCTGCGCGTTGAGTTTCCGACAATCGGAAACGATTGCTTCAATCTTCCGTTCAAGGATGGCGACAAGTCGGTCTTCACCCTGAGCGGAACATACGAGGCGGCGGATTTCGGCGGCGGACGCGTTGTGAAAGTGGATAAGAACCCCCTGGCGTTCGATCATGCGGAGATCATTGCGCAGGCATTCCTGCGGATGCGCTCGTATGATACGCGCAAGCTCGTGTTCTTCTTCTTGCCGGAGAAGTTCACCCTTGGGGCTTACATCGGCGTTTACCAGTACCTCACGCGGTACTCAATCGAACCGTGGAACGTGCCGAACTTCCGTCGTCAGCTGACGGCGACCAGAGATCCGCTTCTTGAGGTGTGCGAGGGCGAGTATGAAGGTGAGGGCCGGGGGCATTGCGCTGCAAAGTTGTATCGGAGACGCACGGCTGAATGATCTGCAGAATTTGATGACGAACGTCAAAGTTTGACGAAAGGCTGTCCGAAATAGCTTGGAAATAAGGGTGAAAAGGTGTTGGCACGCGCTTTGCATGTAGTTTTTTGTCAAGTGGTCAAAAAAGCAATAAGAATAAATTACAGCATCAAGGCATGAGGAGAATAACAATGAGAACCTACGATCCGGCGATTTCCGCAAATAAAGAACACAACAACGATGATTCGCCGAGGGCGATGGTGAAGCGTATGAAGGCGCTCGCAAAGAAGATGCACAAGCGCG
>DCIL01000057.1:14017-14391 GCA_002315875.1 Verrucomicrobia bacterium UBA1727
TGGGGGCACGATCTCCTCGAGGACACGAAGGTGACGCTTGACGAAATCATCGAGGCGAGCTTCCCGGAGCCGAATCGAGTTTTGGGCGGTATTCAGCACCTGACGTTTGATCCGAAGGGGGCGGTTACAAAGGACGAATATATCCGCGCTATCGGCGAATCGGAGCACCCGGAGCGTCTGGTCGTTAAGATCGCCGACCGGCTGTGCAACACGCTCGACTTCTGCGAGGCTGGCGACGTCTGGGCCAGGGAATACCTGAAGCTTGGCGAGCCGCTCTTTGTCCGTATTGCGGAATGCAAAGGTGCCGACGCCATTCAGGCGACGCTGGCGCGTGTGCGAGCGAAGGTCGCAGCGCTGAAGGATCCCGGCTTCCC
>DCIL01000057.1:14530-16019 GCA_002315875.1 Verrucomicrobia bacterium UBA1727
AGCACGTCCATAACGAGTACGTGGCGGATAACATCCTTCGTGCGGCAGGGTTCAATGTCCCGTTCTCCCGCGAGTACCGCGTTGATTTCGGGGACGGTCGCGGCAAGCAGACGATTCGTCTCGCGGTCTACGACGACACGCTGGAGCCGATCATGCAGGCGTGGGGGAATGCGGACAAGGTGCTTCGTGCAAAGATTCGTCAGCAGGCGATTGCGGCCTATCCGGTGCAGGCGCTGATCGCGGGCATCGACACGTTCACGTGGGACAACGTGAAGATCGATTCGGATGGCAGACTCTGGTTCGTCGACAACGGCGCGAGCTTCAATTACCGCGCTTGCGGTAAAAAGAAGGGGTGGTTCTGGGATCGCGCCGACGTGGACGATCCTGCCAGCGGTTATCTCTCGTTGGCGTTGCATCGCGACCAGCATGAGCTCCAGGATATACTTGGGGCTGTCTCTGGTGACGAACTCTGGGCGGCGGCAGCGCAGTATCGATTCCGCAAGTTGACGCGTCAGTTGCCAGACTCGCACCGTAGACACGCACTCAAGGAATACGCAAAGCGTCTTGATGACGCGGCAAAGGAAAGGAGTCGATAAGATGAATCGTGACAAGGCCAAGGGAATGCTCTGGGGGCTTATCGTTGGTGATGCGCTCGGAAGCCCAATTCAGTTCAGCGGTAAAGACGACCATCCGTGGATCACGGAAATGGTCCCGTGTCCGGTGTTTAACTTGCCTGCCGGGTATTGGACGGACGACGGTTCGATGGCGATGTGCATCATGGATTCGTATATGCGCAAGAACGGTTACGACCTCAAAGACATTGGCGCGACCTTCGTCAAGTGGCTCTTCGAGGGATACCTGTCGAGCATGGATGGGCGGGCCTTCGATGTCGGCGGTGCTACATATCGTTCGGTCAGCGCGATTGCACGAGGCTCCCTCGTCAATGGCGAGGAACGCTCTCAGGGCAATGGTTCGATCATGCGCTTTGCGCCAAGCTATCTCATTGCTCGTTCGCTGAAGCGTCCGGAGATCATCCACGAGGTGAGCGACCTGACACACGCCTCGGCAGCGGTGCGCAGGGTCTGTGATGAGTTCGCTGCTGTCCTGGACGAACACCTCGCCGGACACCGCACGACACGCGGTCCTGGCAAGGAATTGGGCCGTGCCGACGTGCCGAACTCGGGCTGGAGTGTCGAGTCTCTTACCGCCGCGCTGTGGGCGTTCAATACGACGGCGACCTTCGAGGAAGGGATGGTCGCGGCGGTCAATCTGGGCGGCGACAGCGATTCCATCGGTGCGATTTACGGACAGATCGCGGGGGCCTACTACGGCTTCGATGCCATTCCGGAGCGATGGATGAAATCCATAAAAACCCCTGAAAAAGTGGGCGTTTTGATAGATTCGTTCCTTGCGAAAGTAAGTCGTTGCGACTGATGTTTATAAGACTGTGGGTATGGCGAAAAGACGCGCGCGCGCGAGTTTCCAGTGC
>DCIL01000030.1:0-13418 GCA_002315875.1 Verrucomicrobia bacterium UBA1727
GACTCATCTGACTTGCAATTCACCCCCCGCAGACGTGGTTTGGACCTGGCGCCGATGCAGTGGAGACGCGCGGACTATCAGTCACGAAAATTCCAGCGGGTGAGTTCGGGAACGACCGGTGAGCGGTAGGGAAGCGAGCCGAACTGCCAGGCCTCGGCGAATACCTCGGTTCCGGCATCATCGACTATGCTCGCTACAATCATGTTTCCAGTCAGCGCAAGCGTAATGCGGTAACTGCGTCCGAAATCCCAGATCTTCTTGCGCGAGTAAAGCCGCTTCTCGCCCAGTGAAACCCACCTGTTCTTGCCGTGATGATGCACGAATTCGAAGGTGCGCTCGCCAGGATGCTTGCCGGACGAGGGACGACGGAAGAGCGTCAAACCCCAGACGTCCTTTTCGCCGCGGAGCGTAAGCCCCAACGACATCGGCTTGAGTCCATCTTTCACAAAGCCGGCGGACACGTCAATCGTGAAGACCCCTTCCGCGACCGGCGCGGACTTTGACGGATTATCAGCGGACACGAACGAGGATTTCGGAATTTCGACATTACGGACATCTCCCTTTGTCTCCAGACAACCGAGTCCGCTCACGTTCTCAAATACGATTCCCTCTACCCGATGCTCACTGTCCATGCTGTCGAGCCGCACCCCGAGCGTGTTCGGATAGAACGGACGAGGAATCGCCACATTTCTGACACGGATGTTACGGACGTGTCCCGCCTCGCGGTGATGCTGCCACTGATCGTTGACCTTGAAAGTGATGGCCGTGAAGAAACGATCGCAGGGCTCGGGTGAATCAAACCGCAGATTCTCAAAGAGCATATCCCTCAGACACTGATCGTTTCCCGCCTGAATGAAAACGGTATGATGCGACCAATAGGCGGACGCCGGACGCTTCGGCATCGCCTGATGGAGGACGTCAATGTCGCGGAAAACAAGATTTCGGTATTCCTTCTCCTTGCCGGTACACTCGTAGCCGATGCGGAAAATATTCGCCGAGTCCGTCCAGAGCGCGCAGTTCTCGACCAGCACGTCCTCGCACCACCACTTGGGCGTGATGCAATCGTCCTGACTGCGAATGAAACAATTTCTGATCGCGGCACCCTTCACTTCGCAAAGGTCAATGCCGTCATCGTTGAGGACGCGTCCGCCAAGCACCCGCACGTTGTCCACCGCCACCTTCTCGCAACGCTTGAAAACGAGCGTCCAATTGAACGAACTCATCAGCGTGACATCTCTGACCTTGAGGTCGCGTCCGCTCATCGTGACGAGATTGCCCGCGCCGCGCGGACCCTTCTCGTGCGCCCAGCGTGCACCGCTCAGAATGCCGTGTCCGCAAATCGTAATATTCGTCCCCTTCGCAACCACCGCCGACTCAAGGTAAGCGCCCGGCGCAAGATAGAGCGTCTCTCCAGATCCGAGCACCAGCGGCTTATCGCGATAATGCGAACCTGGTCCAATCCAGACCACTCCACTGTCGCCTTTCCGCGGCGGATTCTTCTCGATCGCATTCGCCACCAGAATCAGCGCGTCATGACGTCCACTCGGCTCCACGGCATACGTAAACGGCGGCTTGGCCTTGAAACGGATTCGATCAGGCGCAACGATCTTCGGACGTATCCCCTTCGATAGCGGCAGCACCCTCACGTCCTTCATCGGACGCCCGGCGATCTCAATCTCCACCTCCTCATCACTATCGAAGAACGCGGCGGAATACGGTTTAGCGTCATCTCCGGTAAGATGATGATCGGGCGCCGGCAGCGAAACAATCTCAACCCGACTGCCATTCACGCTCACCTCGTAGGGTTGAACCGAACGCACCACCGGGGCGGGGAAAGTCACCACCCCGGCCACGAACACAGCAGCGAAGAAAAGCGCGTTCATCCGCTTAAATGAAGACGTTCTGCTTGAGGAGTTCGGACTTGAGATCGGAGTAGGCGAGCGTACGCGGGGTGACGCCCTTGAGCGCGGCGAGTCCCGCCGCGACACCGGCCGCGTGTCCAGTCGCGAAGCACGGACAGATCAAGCGGAAAGTGTCGATCGTATCGCCCTTGCCGAGGCAGCGTCCCGCGCAGAGGAGATTGTCGATCTTCTTCGGCAATAGCTGACGGTAGACGAACGGAAACGCCGTATGCGCTCCGTCATGTCCGCACCAGCCGACCGTATCGGACTTGTCGTATCCCTCATAGATCTCCTTGCGCCCCATGATGAACTCAGCATCGATGAGCCGCGAGCCGCGAATGCCGATCTGCGAAGCGGAGTTGGAGGTGTAGACCTTCTCCCAGCCGGGCGTCGCACGCATCTTCATCACCCGCTCCCAGTTGAGCTTGCGCTGCGAGATCTCGACCTTGGTGAGATCGCGAATCGAAATGGGATTGCCGGTGTTCATCGAGGCACCGCCCCAATTGGCGTCGGGATTCCCCTCGTTGCCGTGGGTCCAGAATTTCGCCTTCGAGCCCGGCGGCGGATTGATCGTATCCATGTTCGCCCAGCGGAAGACGGTGGTGATGGACGAGGTGATCTGCTTGTAATCACCGCCGGCCTTGAAGAGCATGTCCGCATCACCCGAGCAGTCAACGACCTGCTTGGCGAGAATCGCCTGCCGCCCCTCCTTCGATTCGAACACCACGCCGAGCACCTTGTTGCCGTCCTGAATGACATCCACACCCCAGGCGTGATAGAAGATCTCGATGTTCTTGTTCTCGACAATCATCTCGTCCATCAGATACTTCGCGGCTTCCGGATCAACGGTGGGCAGCCAGTGCTTCGCCGGTGTCGTGTTGGTCGGCTGGGACGAGAAATCCTTACCGAACTTGCCCACTCTCTCCATGAACTCGCCGCACACACCGCGGGTGACGAGCGTCCACTTGCCGGACTCCTCGCGTCGCGAAGTGGCCAGCATAATGAGAACCATGCCGTTGGTGAAAAGTCCGCCGAGCGAACCGTAGCGCTCGATCAGCGCAACCTTGGCGCCGGCACGCGCTGCTCCGAGCGCTGCGGAGAATCCCGCCGCGCCGCCTCCCACAACCACGACATCAGTCTGATGGAAAATCGGAATCTCCTTCGCCGGCTCAAGAACCTTGCCGTCCTTCAAGTAGCAGCTCGGACCGTCCGTCTGAGTATGCTCGAGCGGAAAGATGTGCCGTCCGAACCAGACGTTTTTAGGATCTCCGCAGCTGCCGGGCGGAAGCTTCGATTTGTCCGGCACATACTCGTCACCAAACGCCGCACCGGTCGCACCGGCTGCGCCGAGCAGTCCCAACTGTTTCAAAAACTCACGCTTACTGATCTGCATATTCAACCACCTTTCATTTAGTTCTGTTTACCGTTTGCGAAAATTCCGAGCGCCAGCAGATACGCTATGCACGCGAGGAGCACCGTCAGAATGCCGGAGGCCCCGAACGCACCCTGGGCAAGGCCAATGACAGGAGTGACTACCGCACCACCGACAATGGACATGACCATCAGCGCGGTGATCTCGTTCGCCTTCGCGGGCTCGCGGTCGATCGCCAGTCCCATACACATTCCGAAACTGTTGGCCGTCATCAGCGCCGCCACGAATACGCAGACGAAGAACATCGTCGGATTCGGAGCGAAGAAGATCGCGGCCGTCGCGACAAGTCCAATGCCCATCGCCCACGGAAAACACTTTGCCGCAGAGATCTTCGAGAATACCACCGCACCCACGAAGGCGGCTATCGTCTTGGCGATGAAGTAAACCGTCGGACCCATCCCCGCCTTATTGAGATCGACCTTGTAGACACTCTTGAGAAACTCAGGAATCGTGCAGCCGAATCCGACATCTGCTCCGACCGAAAAGAAAATTCCGACCGTCATCGCCAGAACATACGGATTCTTGAGCATCGAGAGACAGGAGGAAAAAGAGGTTTGAGAGGGTTGAGAGGGTTGAGAAGGTTGGAGTTCGCAAGGGATTTTCGAAAGAAGGAGCCAGACCGCACAGACGATCGTCAGAATTCCGTAGAGCGGAAATAGCAGCTTCCAATTGCCGAGCGCGGTTGCCGTGAGATAAACGAACACTGGAGTCAGCGCGGCACAAATCGCCTTCACGAACTGTCCGAGCGAAATGCGGCTCGTAAGTTTTTCCGGCGCAACCACATTGGACATCAACGCCGGCAGCGCCGCCTGGATGATGGTGTTACCGATGCCGATCAATGCGAACGAAACCGCGTAAAGCCACCACCTGGTCGGACCCGCCGCGAGCGGCACGAACATCGCAACCGTCGTAATCGCCATCGAAAGAAGGACGGTCCGCTTGCGTCCGATCTTGCCGCAGAGAATACCCGTCGGCAGCGAGATGAAGAAGAACCACATGAAGATCATGGACGGCAGGAAGCCCGCGACCACGTCCGAAAGCTGACACTCCGCCTTCACCTGGTTCATCACCGTGCCGATGATGTCGCAGAAACTCATCACGAAGAATCCCGCGAGAATCGGAAGTATTGCCTTGCCTGACGACTTGTTTTCCATTTACTTCTCTCCTTTACTTACGGCGAAGAAAACGACTTTCCAGATTCATAGTTTCGGCATACGAAAGCGCGCCGCGCGTCGCATCCGCAACCGCAAGATTTGCCGCGGCCGCACAAGACGCGAGACGAAGTCCGGACTCGGCGTCCATGCCCTTCAGAATCGAATAGAGCATTCCCGCACAGAAAGCATCACCGGCGCCGACCGTCCCCTTGATCCATCCATCTGGCAATTCGAGCGAAGGCACCTCGACGAACTTTCCGCCGCGCTCAAGCGAAGCACCGCTTTCGGGACGATGGATTACTACCTGACGATGAACTCCGAGCTCCAGCAGCGCCTCGCACATTCCCCGCATGTCGTCCGCCCCCACGCCAGTAACCGCCGACGCCTCAATCTCGTTGAAAATCACATAGTCGCAATGGCGAAGAGCGGGACGCACAATTCGAGCGAACCGATCGGACTGTTCGCTCACCACATCGAGCGAGGTTGGAATGCCCGCCGCACGGACCTTCGCCAGCAGCCGCGCCGCCTTCGTTCCGTACTCCTCGTCGGGAGCGTCCATACCATCGAGCAACAGCAGGTAGCCGAGATGAAAGAGATCGCAATCAAGTCCGGACACGTCGACGTCTTCGGGCAATAGCGCCGAGTCGGCTCCGTGTAGATTGAAGAAGGTGCGTCCACCCGTTGACTCGAGCGTCATCACGTCCGTAAAAGAGGTGCGAAGTCCGGGACGAATCGCCACTCTCGAGCAATCCACTCCCGTATCCTTCATCGTGCGGATTGCAAACGCGCCCTCCTCGTCATCGCCTACAATGCCGCAAGCCCTCACCTCGAGCGAATCATCGAGACGCTTGAGATCAATGCCGACATTGCAGACCGCACCACCGACTGCCTGACGCACGGATTTTATCGGCACGAGCATTCCCTGCCGCGGCCACTCGGAAATGGTATTCACCGAGTCGACGATTATACTTCCGCAGATGGCGATGCGTCCGCTCATGTCATTTGCCGGAAAAGACGAGCATCGCCCGCTTGACGTCCTCCTTCATCGCTTCGTACGCGGCGAATTCAAGCTCGTGCATGAACGTCGCCTTCCCCGATGCGACAAGTGCCGCGGCCGCGTCGTATCCGGCCTTCGACATGTAGGAGAAATAATTGATCTTGCGAATGCCCGCTGCAATCGCCGCGCGGTAGCCGTCCGGAGTGACTCCGCTGCCGCCGTGCATGACGAGGGGAAGTCCCGTAGCCGCGGCACATTTGCGGACCACATCAAAATCGAGTTTCGGCTGCGACTTGTAGAATCCGTGAGCAGTGCCGAAAGCGACCGCAAGACAATCGACTCCGGTCGCGCGGCAGAACTCGCCGGCCTCTTCGGGGACGGTATAGAAATCTTCAGGACGTTCAAAACTCACTCCGGCGCCGCCCTCGCCCTTCTGGACTCGTCCCAATTCCGCTTCGACGTCCGCCCCCATCGCGTGCGCGGCTTCCACAACACGCTTCGAAACGGACAGGTTCTCTTCGTAGGGCAATGCCGAAGCATCGATCATGATGCCGGTGAAGCCAATGCGAAGCGCCTTGTAGACAGTATCCAGCGTAACGCCGTGATCGAGATGCACGGCGACCGGAACCTTCGCCGCCTTTGCCGCGCCGACGAGCGCGGGACCGACGAGCGAGATGTCGAAGAACGGATTGTGCACCTCGGCATGGGCGAGGATCACGGGACGATTCAAGTCCTCCGCGGCGGAAATGATCGCACGGATGGAATCGAAGCCCGTGCCGTTGAACATGCCGACGGCGGTCTTGTCCGCCTCGGCGATCTTGAGAACCTCTGAAAGCGTAGCGAGCATCTTGACTCCAATCCGATCAGAGGCGCGAGTACTCGTTCGTCAGCGGATGCTCGGCGGCCACGTCTTCTTCGATCTTGGCGAAGAACGACGTCGGCTCCATGAAATAATTGTCGGTCGTATCGTCATTGACCTTCGATACCTCGCCGACCACGATGTCGCCGGACCCGGCTTCGGGACCGAAGATATGCGCAATATGCGGCGTCAGGGTGATGGAATTGCCCTGAGTGATGCGAATCTTCTCGCCCGCCTTGAACGTGCGCTCGATTCCATCCACAAAGACCTTGACGTCCGTCGCCAGCTCCTTGCCCTCGGCATCGGTATTCCAGAGCATCACCTCAAGGACTCCGCCAGCGCGGTTGATGATGTCCTCGGTCTTGAAAACGTGATAATGTTTCGGAAGACGCTGTCCGTCGCGCATCAGAATATACTTCTCGCAATAAGGAACGCCCACCGTAGGATCGTCCTGCTTGCCGTTGCGAAGCGTATAGAGTACCGCTCCGATCTCGAAATACTTGCCGGTGCCGTAATCGGTGATGTCCCAGCCGACCGAGGTTTTGGCAATCGTCCCGATCTCAGCTTTGCGGGCCTTCCACTCGTCCATCGTCCAATAAGCGCGATCCGGCAACCGGATGTTGTTGCGCTTAAGAAGATCCTTCGCCCAGGCGAATTCGGCATTGATTTCAGAACGCTTCATCATTTACTCCTTACAATGGATAACGGAAAGAATCGCTGGCGTGACATCCGCAAGCGAGTTGACCTGATCACGCAATTGCCTGCCCTTCGGACCATAGGCGATGAACGGGACCGGATTGCGGGTATGGCCGCGCTCGTTCATCGCCTCGATGTTGCCGTGATCGGCCGTCATCACCAGCGTGATGCTCGCGGCTTCACAGAAACGGACGAGCGAAGCGAGAAAGAGATCGTATAGCCGCAGAACCGCACAGGCGCGGGCATAGTCCGAAGAATGTCCCGCGACATCGGTCTGAAAGAATTCGTAAAGCGTGAAATCATTATTGCGTGCGATGCGAAATAGATGCTCTGCCGCGCGCTGGGGATGGATCATCGGAATGTCAGGATAGCGATCCTGGATTGTCTCACGGGTGAGATCCTGCATGAGCGCATTGTCGTGAATGAGATCGCTCACCGTCGACACGGTCTCGGGAGCCGTAAGCGCCATCACCGTCGTCACCGACTTGAAGCGCCTCAGCGCCAGCTCATCGGCGGAATCAACGAGATACGCATCGGCGAAACGCACCTTCTTGCCGCGTTTCTTCAGTTCGAGGAAGATGTTGTTCTCCTCGATGATCTTGCGCAAGGCCGGCCCCGGAAAGCCCTCCTGGTGACGTCCGATCGCCGCGGGACAATTGACGCCCGTGAACATCGTGCCCTGCCCCGTCGCGGACTGAGGAAGTCCCTCGACGCCCAAGCAGGCGTCGATCGGCTTGCCGTGCGCGGTAATAAGACGATAGAGCGCGGGACAAACCTCGGGATTGACCGGATTGTCCGCGGCGCCTTCTCGCATCCCCACGCCGTCGATGAACAGAAACAGAACTTTCAAATCAGAACCAGATAGTGAAGAAATCGCTGTCTAAGAAATCCTCGGTGACCGGCATGTCGGAACCGGACTGAAAATCACAGGCAGTCGCGCGGATCGTCGGAGCACCTGGCTTGGAAAGCTCGACCTCCCACATTCCCCAGACCGAGCAATCCGCCGCGCCCTTCTTGGGCGTCACCTTCACCGAATATCCCTTGCCGTAGACCGAATCCACATTCGCAAGCTCCGCACGCTTCCAGCCCGTGCGCCACGACTTGCAAAGCACCAACGGTCCCCACATTACTTCAGCCGCCGGTTGAGTGCGATAGCTATGGCGGACATCACGATTGAGTTCCTTGATCCAAAACTGATCAGGATAACGGCTGTACGCCCAGAGCTTCGAATCCTTCTTGTTCTGCTCGAGATTGTCGATCTTGCGCTCGACAAGACGAGGGTGCATGGAGAAGGAGAGTTGAGAGAGTTGAGAGGGTTGAGAGGGTTGAGAGAGTTGAGGGCACCAGGCAGGTTTACGGAACACCACCTTCGCTTTCGGATCGCTCACCTTGACCGTGACTTCGCTGTTCACGGGATAATTGCCGGAGATCTCGAAGCGGACTCCATCTATCGTCACCGTCGCATCATGGAACATATTCACGTGGAAGACACCGTTCCGATCGCGCGTGACCGTCGCACTCGCAACATCCATGAACGTGCGCGGCAGATTGTTCACGCAACACTGGTTGTGTCCGTAACCGATCTGGTACTGACACTGGTGACGTCCGTGACCGCGAAGGAAGAACGGACCCCAATCGCCCTTGCGGTAGACGCCGGCGAGGTATCCGTTGTAGTATGCCAGCTCGACGCTGTCCATATACTTGTCTTCACCGGTAATGAGGAAGAGATCGATGTTGAGACGAATCCAGTGGATGACGTCGCAGACCTCGTTGAGTCCGTTGAGATAGCCCGCCGCCCCGATGAACTTGTCACCGAAGCCGACCGTGCCGAAAGGATTCGCTTCGGACACCGCCAGGTCGTCGCGAATCTTCTTCACCGTCTCCAGACATTCGCGACTGCCGGTTACGCGATAGTACTCGAGCAGTCCGTCAAGACAGCTCATCATCTCATAGCTCTTCGCCCATTTCTCCGGTTTCGGATACCAGGTGTGAAGCGGCTTGCCGGACTTCACGTTTTCGAAGAACGCGGGAATATGGGCGTTCGGACCTTTCCAACGGTTCACGATGCTCGTAGCGAAATCGAGATATCGCTTTTCTCCGCAATCGGCATAAAGCATCAGCAGCGGCTTCAGGACGCTCATCGAAGCCATTCCGCACTGGTCGCCGGTCTCGGCGATGGTGACCCCGCTCTTGCGGATGTGCTCCATCTCGATGTCCATCTGCTTCATCACTTCCGCAAGCAGCGACTTGTTGCCAGTCGTGCGATAGGCCATCAGCAGTCCCCACATCGCGTACTTGCGGTTCCAGAGATTCCAGCAGGTCGCCCAACCCGTGAAGGAAGCGGGACGGGTGATGACGACGTTGTCTGCCTTGGTGTACGAGCTGATGCAACCGTCCTTATCCGCAGTGGCCATGAGCCGATGACATTCCGCGACGATCCAGTTCTTGTATTCGGCATCGTTCAGATAGTCCGCGACGCGGGCGGACGAAACCATCAGCTTGCCCCAGAATTCGCCGCGCCACTTGCCTCCGATATAGTGCTTCTTGCCGTTCTCTTCAAAGATGAGATCGTCATCGCGGTCGATGAACGCACGGCGCGCCTCACCGAAGACCTCGCTGCGCGCGTGCTCGCCGGTGCAACGCTCGTGAATGAGATTGCCGAGTTTGCGTCCCGGCCAGCCCTGAAGACGGACGTCGCGCAATTCCGCGGTCTGCATGAAATCGGGCGCGGCAAACGCGACCGTGGCCAGAAGCATCAAGGAAATACCCATTTTGTCCTCCGATTACTTGCGAATGATTTCGTAAAGGTACGACGCCTCGCCGTTATGCAGCGCGGTGTCGGCAACAAAAGAGACAGATCCGTCCTTGCAGACGAACGGAACCTTGCCGCGGCGCGAACCGTCGGAATCGAGTTCATAAAGCTCGAACTCGCCGGGATTGATCTGAAGCGTGATCTTCGCGCGTCCGCGGCGCATGAGGTGCGGCCGCGTACCCCACTTGAGCAGCACCTTCATCGACTCGTCCTGGAACGTGCATTCCGAATTCTGCACGTCGGTGAGGTGACTGACGAGAATGCGCTTCGAGGACTTGAGCGGCAGCTCATCGACCGCACTCGCCCAGACCGTCGCGCGGACGGGGCCGACATCGGCCTTGAGCGTACCTGCGTCAAAGGCGCCCTTCTCGACGAAACCGCCGCTGGTGCGCTCGGTGTTGAGAATCATCTTCGACTCGGCGCGGCTCACGTAGAAGGCATTCGTCTCGCCGGGCTTGATATCGCCGCGGAGGAAGAGGCAGAGCGTCGCACGGTCGCTCGCGACCGAAAGCGGATCGCCCGAGAGGTCAAAAAATCCGCATTGCTGTCCGCACGGATTCGAGACCCCCTTGTCCGAATGGCTCCAGGCGAAGCGCCAGAGTCCGTCCCAATTCTGAAGCGCCGCCCACGCGCCGGTCGCGATACCGCCGATGCCGCGGTAGTTTCCAGGACCCGAGAAGTTCCATTCGGTGATGCACGAGGGCTTGCCCGGCTGGAAGTAATTGGCACACCACGGCGCACCCTGCGGCTTGCCGCCATCTAAGAACGGCGGCACGTTGTTGCACTTCGACGGAAGGCGCCACGAGGTCTCGAGGAAGCTCGGATGATCCACATAGAAATGCGCGTCGATGTAATCGAGCATACTGCGGCTCTTTCGCCACATCTTGTGGGAGCTGCATCCGTTGAGATCGGTGAGCAGCTGCTTCGAGCCGATCTCCTCACGAAGGAACTTGGTGATGCGCTCGATGAAACGCTCCTGGGCCGCGGCATGGAAAGGACGATCCGCGTCCTTCATTCCCTTGATGCAGGTATCGGCGCAACCCTCGTTGATGAACGAAAGGAACGCGAAGCCGGGTTCGTCCGCCCAGCGCTTGCCGGTAAACTCATTGACGTGGGTAAGCCAGTTGCGCGTGAAGGCGCAGAGATTGGCATACGCGAGTTCGTTCGTCTTCACCGCGGTCTTGAAGTCGCACTTACCCTCGCGATCGATGCCGATCTTGCGCCAGGGAACGTTGCGCGACACATAGAGATCGGAAGTGATGTAGATGCCGTGACGGTAGCACGCGGCGGCGAGCGAATCGAGCTTACGGATAGAATCGCGGTTCAAGGTCACGCGGTCCTCGCTGCCCCAGACGAGCGGATCGTCGTGGTGATGGATGCGGATGGCGTTGTATCCGCGGCGGGCGAGCTGGACGGCGAACGCCTCGGCGATTTCGGGCGTTTCCGGATAATTCGCGGTGAAGCAAAGATTGACACCGTAGAAGCGCTGAATGACCCCGGGCTTGTTCTCGAACTCGAAGTGTCCGTTCCGAATCACCACGCGTCCGTACTTGCCGGCCGGCGCATCGAGTCCGCACACCTTCGTGAAATCGATCGCACTGCCCTCCTTCACGCCGGGCTTGACGGTGAAGGGACGCCACTCGTTACCGGCCTTGAGCACGTACGGCTCGGGGATGACATAGTTAGTCTTGCCGGAACCCGCGACCTTCATCGCAAACTCGTAGAGCTCCCCAGGAACGAGTTTGCGTGCCGGCAGCATGAGGCGGAGTCCGAATCCTGAATTCCACTTGCTGCTGTCCTGAATGACGATAGAGGACGGCTTGTCGAAATCGAAGCGGCATACGCTCGTCCCCTTCGCATCGCGCAGCTCGAAGCTGTTGGCGGACGCGCAGTTTCCGAACTGGAACTTCTTTCCGAGTTTCGGGAACCTCTCGGCCTTGCCGTTGATGACATAGTAGCCGTCCCGAACCTTTTCCGGCACGCTGACGCTGAGATACACCAAATCGACATCGACCGGCTTGTCGACCGCCATCGTCCAACGAGCGGACACCTTGCCGTCCGTCGAATCGGCGAACATGGCCCGTCCCTTGGCGACCGCACCGCCGTTGAACTTGAAAAAGAACGGATATGCTCCGCCATCGGGTTTGACGCCGCCGGAGGAAGAGCCGCCGTTCTTCCAATTCATCTCATAGAAATGCGGCTGGACGCTCACTCCGGAATTTCTGAGAACGAGTTTGGCACCGGCATTGACGGCGACCTTGTCGGTCAGATCCGCAAGGCCGAGCGCCTTCGCGACCGCCTCACTGAACGCCCCGCCCATCGAGACCATGCCGATGTCGTTGGGATGACACGTATCGATCGTCCCTTCGAGATCACCGGAATACATCTTATCCTTCGGCAGATAGTAAAGCTTCTGCCATCCCTCGAGAATGAGCTGATCGTAGAGCTTGCGGATGTACTCATCCTTGTTGTTGGGCTTGTTCATGAAGACATCGCACTGTTCGGCCATCACGATCGGCACATCGGGACGCAGCTCGCGCAGACGGCGGATGAACGGCTCGTAATTATGAAGGACGCCTTTCGGAATATATCCCTGGCAAAGCGCGGTCTTCTCATACGACATGTTCCAGAGGCAGTCGAGCACATAGCAGCTCGCATCGATCTTCGCGATCACGTCCGCAAGCTCATACTCCATGATGCCGCTGCCGGAGAAGCCGAGATTGCAGACGGGGACGTCGAGCGTGCGCCCGACGAGATTCACGAAACCGAGACCGGGACGCGAGGCGCTCGCGCCGTGAGTGATGGAAGTGCCGTAGAAGACGACCGGCTTGGTCACACCGGACTTCCGCGGCGGAAGCGCTTCAATCTTCGCCTTCGGAGCGATGCCGATTGAGAACGATTCGATTCCGTCATACGCCGGAAGATTGATCGTGCAGGCATCGCCGCGGGCCCACCAGACGCGCTTGATGCGCGACTTGGGATCGCCCTGAACCTTGGCGGAGCCGTGCGAAGTGTTGCGGAAGATCCACTTGCCGGTGGCACGGTCCTGCGCGTAGATGTCCCATCCGTGCACGTTCACGCCGGCCTGATTGGGCGTGCCATCGTACCAACGGGACTTCGCAGTGTACTTGATGACGAGGAAATCGGAATCGGTCTTGAAGCGGAACTGCATTCCGGCGGTATTGAAGCGTTGTCCGAGCACGCCTGCGTTAACGTTGGTCGTGAGCGTATCGGGCAAGCGGCAGTAATAATGCGCCATGTTGCCGCCGGTCCAGCGTCCCTCAATCGGCAGGAACTTGCCGTCAATCCACTTGACTCCGTTAGTATCGACGACGGCCTTGCTTTCGGCCATGCGCGGATCCCACTTCGCGAGGTCTCCGTCGGCAATTGCACAGGTGGTGGTTGCCGCGGCGAAGACGGCGAGCAGGATCCGTATACTCATCAGAGACACTCCTTCATGGTTTTCTCGAGTTGCGCGAGCTTAGCGTCATCGGTTTCGCAGAGCGGCAGGCGGAAGGCCCGCACGATCTTGCCTTGAAGCGCAAGCGCCTCCTTGACCATCACCGG
>DCIL01000030.1:13430-22975 GCA_002315875.1 Verrucomicrobia bacterium UBA1727
TCACGTCGATGAAGAGATCGCGGAAAAGACGGTAGTACTTCGCGTGATATTCGCGGGCCTTGGCGAAGTTCCCGGCGAGCGCCAGTCGGATCATATCGCCCATCTCCTTCGGAATCACGTTCGAGGCGACGGAGATGACGCCGTCCGCACCGACCGAGATCATCGGCAGCGCGAGCGAATCGTCGCCGGAGAGTACGGTAAAATCGGGCAGGATATCCTTGATGGCGCTGACGCGGTCCACCGAACCTGCGGCCTCCTTGATGGCGACGACCTTCTCGTGCTTGGCAAGACGCTCGACGACCGAAAGCGGAATCTCGCGTCCGGCGCGTCCCGGCACGTTGTAGAGGATGACCGGCATTCCGAGATCGGCCACGGTCATGAAGTGGCGGTAGAGTCCTTCAGGATTCGGCTTGTTGTAATAAGGCGTAACCTGAAGGCAGGCATCGGCGCCGCCCATCTCGATCGCGGCCTTGGTGAGCGAAACCGCCTCGGAAGTCGAGTTCGCGCCGGTGCCGGCGACAATGAGGCACTTGCCCGCGGCGAATTCGATCGTCTTGCGGATGACCTCATGGTGTTCCTCATGCGAAAGCGTAGGCGACTCTCCGCTCGTTCCGACGGAGCAGATTCCCTCAATGCCTGCGGCGGTCTGCTCCTCGACCAATGCGCGAAGTTTTCCGTAGTCAACCGATCCATCGCGGTTGAACGGAGTCACCAATGCTGTGATAGTACCTTTGATTTTCATATATTCGATTCTCACTCAAGCTGACGGTAGAAAAGCACACGGGTGCGGTGCGGCGGGACGCCATTCTCGCCGTTCTGGACATTATCCGCACGTTCGGGATCACGCCACACGAGCGCCACTGCCCTCGCTCCGAGCTGCGGCGGCACGCTATTGACGCTGGCTCCGCCCATCAGCATCGGCTCCGCTCTCACGAACACGAGGAAGAGCTGCTGCCGCGCGGCAAAGCAATCGTGCCAGAAGCCGTAGAGGAACTTGCGATCGCAGTTGTAGATTCGGGCCTTCTTGTCGGTATTGCCGAGCTTGATGAGGTTGGTGAGATATTCCCACGCGGTCCCGCTCTGCTTCTTGGCGGCATCGCTCCACCCGAGCGCCGACCAGGTGTCCTGCCAGTCCTGAAGCGGCGAAAGACGCATCGCCCCCATGAATTGTCCCGCAAGCGCCTCCAAGTCGGCATAATCGATGTTCGCGCCGGTGGAATACTCGTTCCAGGCGTACTTCGCGTTGAACTGCTTGGCATCGGTAGGAATCCCAGTAGTAGCGGACGAACGGAGATTGGGATCCGCGGAAAAGCGCCACTCAAGCGGAGTATTAGCGAACGCCGCCATGATGACATTGGTACTTGAGGAGTAAGGATTGATCTTGTAACCGCCACCCGCATACGTAAGGCCGGCATTGTCAAAATCATCCCCGCCCGCATTATACGAATTCGGCAGCGGGTCATACGTCTTCCACATGAGATTGGCATTGGCGAGATTATCCTGAATACCGCTCGCCGCCTGACGAATCTGAGTATCGGCGCCGGACGGTTCGAGGTAATTGCCCATCATCGTCTTGGTGCTGCCCTTGAGATAGAAGTCGTTATCAAGGCGCGGCAGATTGGCAAACTCATAGACGGACTGCAGGACGCACTGGTCCGACGTCATCATGAAGATATCGCCATCGCGACTCTTGGCACCGCAGCGCTTAAGCCATTCACTTTCGGACATCTCATCGGAATCGCCCACGTAATACCAGCTCTCGGGGGCATGGTTATACCGCGGATCGCCGATATAGGCCGTCTTCGGCACTGGGATGATGGTCGTGGTGTCTCCTGCGGCGACCACACCCGGCACATTTGCATTGCAGGCGGCGGAATTAAAGGAGATCACGCTCGAACGTCCCTCGCCGAGATCGAATCGCATCAGCGGATACGCCGTTCCGAAACGCGTACCAAACACCTTGAGCGCCTGATTCTGGTTGAGTTGGTTGATGTCCACATCGTCCTGGACGCAGGCGGGGACCAAATCGACAATCTTATTCGATGCGGTGCTGCGAATCCATGCCCAGACCGCGACATTGAGCTTGAGCTTCTTGGCGAAACCGGCATTCTGAAGTGTTGCTTTGATATCATTTTTGTAAGCCGAGCTTGGCACACCGTTAGCATCAAGCGGGAAGAGATTGCACGAGGCCTCCTTGACAGTCGTCCCCTTTGTGATATCGGGCAACGACTGCTGCGGAATCGGCTCGGCGCCTTCCGTCCAATCATCCTTGGTATGAGTATCGACCGTTTCCCACTCGTAAGTGGCCGTGAGAAAGGTCACGGAGACAGGCACCTTGCCGACAGCACGAAGGGATACCTGCTTAACCGCGCCCTCCTCGCCATTGGCAGCGCCATCGAAAGACGAGGGCTGCGCGATCGAACCCTGAACCGGCATTACGATCACCGAATTATCGATCATCTTGACCGAGGAAAGCGAAGTCGGGTTGCCGCTGGACTGATAACCTAGATGAAGAATGTCGCTGCCGCCGGTACGAAGGCGGACGTCGTTGCCGACTTCCGAGAGGAAGAGCGAGACGCGTCCGCCGATCTCATAACTCTTCTCATTGGGAATCTTATTGCGGAACGGAAACACCGTAAGCGCCTTGAGATGAACATCCGGGAAACCGCTCACGTCGTACTTGACCTTGTATGTCACTTTGCATTTCGCACCAGGGCCCGGAGTTCCCGACCATGCGACCTCCTTGCCTTCGACAGAACCATTGACTGAAAAACCGCCGACGGCAACGGGCTCGGGACTCAATCCGCAGATCATCGGAGTACGCTCAAGCGTGGGCATCGCGAGCGAAAGCGGTACGTCATCCTTATCGAGGTAATCCCAAAGCGCACACTTCGTAAGCTTGCCGACTGACTCCTGAAGCTTCGTCCAGATCGTACTGCCTTCGTTCTTGAGCATGACGCTATCAACGAAGTCGGACGGCGTCTGCTCGAGATCGCTCTTGGAAAACGGCTGGTTCTTTTCATCACTGATATCAACGGATTGATTCGCCGCGGTCTGCTCCTTCGGCGGGAACCATCCGTCCGTCACGAAGGACATGCGCGAGAGCATCTCCTTCTGCTCTTCAGTCTCGGCCTTGCCTTGATAGAAATCCTTCAAAGTCGAGCCCTTCTTCGCATACTGATAGAAGTAGCTCTGGATCGCATCACCGCCGAACTTCTGATCCCTCACCGCGAGATTCCAGTCCGCCATCGAGACGAACGGTACCTTGGAATCGAGAATGCCGTCGATGAAGTTCTGCCATGAGTCCGCCCCGCTCGCCGCGGACGAATGGTCCGCACTCTCGAAAAGGTAGTTGAGCGAAATGCGCTCGTCGGGATTCGTCGAGCGCGGCGTATCGGCGCGCATCACGTTGATGTCGAAGAAGTCGGAGACATCGAGCGCACAGAAGGCGTAGCGTCCCGCATCGAAACCCATCGAATGCCAGGTGGCGGACGGCGTATGCCGCGAATAATAGCGCGCGTCATTGACGAGTGACGGTGGAATGTACGCAAGCGCTTCCAGCGAAAGCACCGGCACCGTCTCGTACTGCTCAATGAGCCGATCCTGCACGCGGGCGACATCGGTGGTGCCGCCGATGTAGACGCGGCCGAGCCAGGCGTTCATGTTGTGATAGCGATTGCCGTCCTCCCACTCGGGCAGACGGACCACAGACGCATTACGGTTGTTGGAATCATTGAAGCTCTGATTCTTCCAGACACCTGGATGCGGATGATCTCCTATCGCCGCGTCGATCTCATCGATCGCCTGCGCAAGCGCGGCCTTGACGAGCATTCGGGACGAAATGGAGCGACGGAGATAGCTGCTCGGAAGGCGCGACGAACGCATGAACGCCGAAAACGCCACGGCCGAAACGACCATGAACGCGAGCATGCCGAGCACGATGAGCAGCGCAGAACCCTTGTGGGCGCGGTCACTTGACATCTTCAAGATTCCTTTCCCCCTTGCCAAGGCGATAGAAATTGGGGAGCGAGTAATTGATCTGGGTACTGGAGAACTTCGCCTTGCCGCCCATGGAGCTTCCGCCGCCCTCGCGAATCGTCACCTTGTACGGATGCCCCCACGGATCGAGAATCTTCCCCTGTCCGTGCAACGAGGCCATCAGCAGCACCGGTATCTCCCCGCCGGACTCCGCCGACCCTCCGTTGCCGAGGAGAAAGCCGAGCGAAGAAGAATCGGCGTCCTGTTTCTCCAGTGTCGGCAGCTTGTAGTTGTCACCGCTCCGGTTGTAGTTCTCGTAAGCGAGAATCGCCTGCGAAATCACCTTCACGTCGCTCGTCGCTTTCTGAATGCGGGCACGCTCCTGAGCCTTGCTGACCGAAGTCGTGAGCGCACCGAGGATGACGGCAATCATGCCGACCACCACCAGAAGCTCGATAAGTGTAAATCCCTTACGCATAATGACGCCTCACCATTCGCTCGGATCGTCCGGAAAACTCCAGATCGCCTGCCAGTCGTTGATGTCGTTAGCGGGACCTCCGCTCATCACGTTGACCGTGTAGTTCTTGTAGTTGTAACCCGCCTGATCGCCGCCGATCGAAATCGTCGAAAGCGAATCCTCGTCGAGCGGAAAGGCAAAGGACGTCGGGATCTTGAGCTGCTGATACCGCTCCTCGGACCAGTTGCTGTGCTTGTCGCAGGCACGATCCTTGAGTTCTCCGTTTTCGCGCCAAAGTCCGGTGATGTAATGGACATTGCCATTGTCCTCAGGAACGATAAGCGCATTGTCCGCCTGCTCACGGATGAGCGCGATGTCGTTCCTGGCCTCGTCCAGATCGGACACCGTGGAAACCCCGGTGCGCCAGGCGATGGACGACTGATTGAAGATCATCGTGAGAATCGTGACCAGCATCCCCAAGAGAAGCGAGGCCACGAGCAACTCGATTATGGTAAAACCCTTCTTCACTACTTAACGACCCCCTGGAACCTGACTTCGGAATAGTATAGCGGCATGGACATCAAGAGCGACTTGTTCTGGGTCACCCGGACGCCGATTCGGACGATCGGCGAGTCCTGATCGTGCATCACCACGAGCCCGTACTTGTATCCGCCGAGCGAAACCGATTGCGCCGAACCCTTGAAGTGACTCATCGCCGACGAGAGCGCACCGTTCCCGTTCGGTTCCTGTTTTACTTCGCCCTTGTCATTGATGAAATAGCCCCAACCCTCCTCGCTCGGCAGATAGTATTCGTTCTTGAAATTGCTCCACGTCAGATTCGTGGACGAAATGGCCATCGAAAGCTGACTGATGACCGCCTCGGCGACCGCAGCGCCTTCGACATCCTCCACGCTCTGACGGCTCTCACGGAAACCGAAGGCGTAAAGGCCGACGATGGAAAGGATGCCTCCCGCCATGATCATCATGGCGAGATTGACTTCGATAAGCGTAAAGGCCTTCTTCATATCACCTCTTCTTCGACGGATTGTCCGCCGTCTTCACCTTCTGGGCCTGAAGCTGACCGCCATTGCCGGGACGAATCTGATAGACGGTAACGACCTGTGCCGAGCCGTCCGGCTTGTAGACCAGCTTGGTTTCGCCCTTGACCGGATCCTCGACCTTCTGGGAATAATCGGAACTGAAGAGGAATCCGTTGGGAAGCTCAATCGCAAGGAACTCCATGCCGTAGGCCGTGGAATTCGACCACTGGGAGGTGGCCTTCTCGGCAATCTCGTATCCGAACTGGATGAGACGGCCCTTCTGTCCGTACTGAAGGGTGATGTTGTTGTCGGTCATCGGATCGTGGTTGACACAATCGAGCATAACGCCGCCGCTTGCCGGATTCTTGGCATTTGAGCGCATGACGGAGTATACCTGAGAATAGCGCTTGGAGGTGCTCGAGGAATCCATCTCGTAAAGCCGAATCGTAGAGTCCTTGTTCGGAGCTTCGGCATATTCGCCGTCCTCATCCAGATTCTGCATATCTGCGAACTCGTCGATCAGCAGATCGCCGCCGGACGGTCCCTTTCCGATCTGGGTGATGCGGCCTTGCCTGCGGATCGCCACGGCGCGGCCGTGCACAAGCTCGTTCTCGTCATCGCTGCGCGAACGCGTCGTCTCGTTCCAGAAATAAAGCTCGACCGGCACGCGATCGATCTGCGCGCGCTGATAGGCGTTGCGCAGGAACTCGTTCACGTTCTGAATGACGCCGCGCTCCTCCATTCCGCGCTGCATCTGACGGTAACCGCCGACGGACGCCGTGCCGAGCAGACCCATGATGGCCACGACCACCAATAGTTCGATAAGCGTAAATGCACGACGGTTCATCAGTTGTCATCCTTCTGCTTTTCGACCACGAGCGAGTCGGACCCGATCGCATACACGATCTTGAAACGGCGGAACCAGCCGTGGCTCGATTCCGGATAACCGAAATACATCTCGGCAAGCTTCATCTTCTTCGCCGATTTGCGAGTGCCGCGGATGGCGGACATGAAATCAAGCCCGTACGCCTCGCCCGAATTGCGTTCGCCCTGGCTTCGGGATACGAAAAGTCCGGAAATATCCATCACGGGATTATTCTGCCGCGTCTTCTCCACCAAGGCCTTGACGCAATCGCGAACCTCCGAACCGGTCAACTCGTACTGCAACGATTCCGTCGAACCGTTGGTGCCGTCCTGATTCTTCGAGGACTTGTTTTCGAGATTGATCGGCCATTCGCCCTCCTGGGCATTGTAGACCGCAAGACCGGCCTGCACCAGCTTGCAAAGCGCATCCGCCCGACGGCCGCGGGACATCTTCACCGACGACGAGGCCGCGGTGGTAACGATTCCCATCAGGATACCGATGATCCCGATAACCATGATGAGCTCGACGATTGTAAAGGCCTTTTTCACTTCTTGGTCTGTCCGTAGGTGAACGAGTAGACATCATCGCGGCGCCGCCCCTGCGAATACTCCCAGGGTTTGCCCTTGTCTCCGCCGGTCTTGCCGATGGACCAGACCGCCGCGGTCGCGCGCACGAATTCGACGCCGGGGATGGACAATCCCTCACCCTGATCGATTTCACCGTCCCCGTTCTTGTCGATGGCGAAATAGAGCGTATGATCGCGGACCGTAGCCGAACCGACCTTCATCGACTCGGCGCTCGCACCCTTGGCGGACCGCTTGATGACCGTGGTCGCCCAGGGAGTGACGATGCCGAAACGATCCTGTCCCGCCAGCTTGAGCTCGGATCCGCTGCCCGTCGTCGTCAGCGAAAAGAGCCCCTTCTTGGCAAGCACGATTGCCGTGTCCTCGTCGAGCTGCTGTCCCGACTTGTTGAGCAGCTTCTGCGGCCAGTTGCCCTCGCGCTGGAAGAGCACGGTAAGCGCGGTCTCGACGTTCTTCACCAGCTCCTGCGCCCGCGCGCGCTCGGCGGACTTCGCCATCTTGGAGAATCCGGTGATGGAACCTCCGATCAGCACGATGATGATACCGATCACCACCAGCATTTCAACAAGCGTAAAACCCTTCTTCATCTTTCTCAGTTCCTCATGTTGACGATGTCATCCTCGACCCAGGCGCCAATGCAGCGGTTTTCCTTCTGTCCCATGCTGGACCGGTCGATCCACGGAGGGAAGGTGCGGCCATTGGGACCGGCGCTCCAAAGCGTATACGTCTGATGCGGGGACGGCGAATAATAATACAGCTCGCGGCCCCATCCGTCCTTGACGGTAATCATATCGAGGACGTACTTGGCGCCGCCACCGTCGCTCTTGGTCGAATAGACCTCCAGGTCCGGATCATCAGTATCCAACGGATTGCCCCAGCCGCTGTAGATGTCGATGCCGTAGAACACCGAGGGATAGTTGCAGGAGCACGTTCCCTGAAGATTCGGCATCCACCGGGCGCAGACGGACTGAGAATAGATTCCTGAAATGCGAGTGACGTCACGCTTGGTATCGGAACGGCTGTAGCGATGGACGTCACTCCACGTCATCACGTCACCGGTCCACGGATCGTGCACCGGCGAGTTGTTGCCGTTCCACTGACGCTTGCGCACCGCCACGTTCGCGGTGGTGTCATCGACATCGAGCATGAAGAGATAACGCGGCAACAGATAGCTCATGAGACCGAACTTGAAAAGCTGCACCTCACGCCAATCCTCACCGTCTTCGAGATTGTTGATGACGTTAGGATCGGCCACACTGACGAAACCGCTGCCGAACTTGTCGGCATTCTCCTTGTAGCGCTTGTAACGCGACTCGTTGGAATTGGCCTTCCGCTTCAACTGCTCGGACACCTTGGTCACGATATGGCCCATCTCTTCGGGAAACGGGAAGGAGCAGGCCACCGGTTGCGAAGCGCAGGCCGCACGCACCTGCTTCCAGGCATCGTCCTCATCCTTCTGGTAGAACGATCCGTTCCAGGTCTCGGCGTAGCGGCGGAATTTCTCCGCATCCCAATTCCAGATGTTCTGGTTTTCCTGCTCCTCGGCACCGTACTTCTGAAGCCCCATATTGCCGACCGCAAGATAGATGTTGCGCGTGCCGTGAAGCTTTACCGGAGGATACGAATTGAACGCAGCGTAATATCCGGACAAGCAGTTCTCGAGGCGCTGGAGATGAGAGATGGTGGTATTGCGCTTCCACTGATCATCGCCGATTCCCGCGAGCCGGAACGTCATCGCCATCAGCGTCACGAGGACGACGACGACGATGAGCATCTCGATTAAGGTAAAACCCTTCTTCATAATCCTTACATGGCGCCGGCGCCGGACACGGAACCGATGATCTTGACCATCGGCAGGAACATCGCGATGACGATCGTGCCGACCACCACGGCGAGTACGATGATGAGCGCCGGCTCGATCGCCGCGGTCATGCCCGCGACGGCATTGTCGACCTCGTCGTCGTAGGTGTTCGCGATTCGCGTAAGCATATCCGCGAGCGCGCCGGTCTCCTCACCGACCTCGACCATCGAAACGACCATCGGCGGAAACACCTTGCAGTTGGCGAGCGGCTGGGTCATCGACTCACCTTCCTTGACCGCGTCATGGACGTTCTGAATCGCCTTCGAAAGGACGCGGTTGCCGGTCGTGTCGCGGGTAATGGTGAGCGACTGAAGAATCGGCACGCCGGACGAAAGGAGCGTGCCGAGCGTACGCGTGAACTTCGAGACGGCCGAACGCTGGGCGAGCGTGCCGGTGACCGGCATCTTCAAGGTGAGCGTATCGAAGAAATACGCGCCCTTCTCGGTCTTGCCGATGATCTTCTTGATGACGACGAGCGCCACCACGATCACCGCGATCATGATTCCGTTGTTCTGCACGAACTCCGAGGCCTGCATCACGAACTCGGTGATCGGAGGCAGCGCCTGGCCGCCGAGCATATCCTGGAAGACCTGCTGGAACTTCGGAATGACCGCCACGAGCAGGAACGCAGTGATGCCGATCGCGGCAACGAGAACGACCGCCGGATAGATCATAGCGCCCTTGACCTTGTTCTTGATGCGCTCGGACTTCTCGGCGAACTCCGCCAGACGCCCGAGCACGACTTCGAGCACGCCGCCCG
>DCIL01000030.1:22983-46936 GCA_002315875.1 Verrucomicrobia bacterium UBA1727
GCCTCGCCGGCCTTGACCATGTTGACGTAGAGGTTGTCGAAAACCTTCGGATACTGCGTGAGCGATTCGGAGAACGTGCCGCCCGCGGCGATGTTCTCGGAAATTCCGCCAAGCGCCTCGAGCATCTGCGGATCCTTCATCTGGCGCTTGAGGACGTCGATGCCGCGCATGAGCGGAAGACCCGCGTTGACGAGCGTCGCGAGCTGACGCGTGAACTGCGTGAGGACCTTGGTCTTGATGCGCCCCTGAAGGAACTTGGGCATCTTGATGTTGATCTGGATGTCCTTCGCCTTCTTCTTCGCGGGAGCCGGCGCGGCGGCCTTCTTCTTCGCTGCCGGCGCCGCGGCAGGCGCGGACGCCCCCTTCACCTCGCCGAGCGCAGTCGGCATGAGCCCCAAGGCACGCACTGCGGCAATG
This sequence comes from Verrucomicrobia bacterium UBA1727, assembly GCA_002315875.1. Classification (GTDB taxonomy): domain Bacteria; phylum Verrucomicrobiota; class Kiritimatiellia; order RFP12; family UBA1067; genus UBA1067. Next base: position 23,401 of record DCIL01000030.1, read on the forward strand.
GCGCCGTTGCGGTCGCCGGCTTCAACGGTCCCGCGCTTTTCCGCACCACTCGCATCCTTAGCAATATACTGAAATGTCGCCATTCTCTTCAAGTCCTTTCAACGCATTATACGTCAATTGCCGTATTATATCACAACCTCACCCGCCTCGCAACCAGGCCGCCGAAACCTGACTAAAGCTCCTATGTTCCATTCGCACGTTGGATTTCATAGGCGAGGGCGGTTGCGACAAAGGATAGTACGCCATTGCGATAAACGGCAGGCGTCATGACGAGGCGCGCGCCGGTGGTGGAAAGCGCATAGACCTTCCAATTTCCAGCCGCAAGCTTAAGCTCGATCTTGGCCGGAGAGCGCCGAACGAGATGTGGCAACGTACCGGACTTAAGTAGGACATTGCGCTTGTCATCCGCAAACGTAACCCCGGTATTCTGCACATCGGTCAGATGCGTCACCAGGATCCGCCGCGAGGACGCGATCGGCTCGCTGTCAATCGCAATTGCCGAAATGCACGCAGGCTCACCCGAAAACTCCGCCTTGAGCGCCCCTGCCGAATAAGTTCCGCCCTCGCCAAAGACCACACAGGTGCGCGGCGTATTCACAAGGAAGGTGCCATTCTTGGAATCGACGGACACCTCGGAGGTTGCGGACGATTTCGGTCCGACCTCGTCCGGACTTGTCTTCAACACCTTAGGATAAGTTCCGATGTCAGTCACACCCTTCTGTGCCTTGCCGAGGAACATACCGATGCGCGTGCGCCAGCCCGCCCCGAGGAAACCGGCCGTCTGCGATGTGGACCAAAGTCCGTACGGACCATTGGTCACCGAAAGATCGTTGCGCTCAAGCCGCACACCACTTGCGGACTTAAGTGCCTGCAGGTCACCTCGCAAAAAGAGCGCAGCGACCGTGCGTTCAGCGAGCTGCGAGACGGGATCGCCTGAGACATCGAACATTCCCACGCTCTTCGACTTCTCGGGAGCGATGATGCCCTCGGGACCATGTGTCCAGGCGAAGTGCCAGACAGCGGACCAGTCCTGCAATGCCGCGAGCGCACCCGTAAGCGCCCCACCGGCAATGCGGTAGCGTCCGGGTCCGCAATAACAGTATTCGGAAACCGTGAATGGCTTGCCGAAGATGCGGCGGACCGCGGACGCGGGAACGCCCGCATCGGCGCCGAGCACCGGATTCACGTTGGGGAAGGTGTAGGGCGGACCCCACCAGCGCTTGCCGAGAAACTGGGCGTGATCGATATAATAATGTTCATCCACATAGTCGTGAAGCTCGGCGCGCACGCGCTGATAGACGATTGGATAGACAACACCGTTCATGTTTGTGAAAAGCGCCTTGCAGCCGAGAGTGCCGCGAAGGAAGGCCGTTGCTCGGCGATAGAATCGCTCCTCTGCGTGCGCCAGAAAGAGCGCGAACGACTGTTTCTCAGGCGTCGGCGCTCCCTCAATCGACGAAGGAATCTCACTCTTGCTCTTCGTCCACGAGTTCCACGCCTGCTGCCAGCACGGCCATTTCTTCAAGACACCCGTACCGCCGCTCACCAGCGACGACTCGTTCAAAATCGAGACAAAGGCGATCGTCGGATCGTCCGCATAGCGACGTCCCGTATAGGTATTGACGCGGCAAAGGAGATTGCTGGTGAACTTTTCGAAATTTCGATACGCGCCCTCATGCACGAAAACGAGGTGCTTGAAATCTCCCATCGACGCCTCGCCGGCGCGATCAATGTCCATCGCCTTGTACGGCACGTGCCGCGAAACGTAGAGATCGGTGGTGATGTAAATGCCGCGCTTGCCGCATTCGGATACGAGCCGATCGAGCCGACGGGCACGCGGCTCGTGAAAGGTGCAACCGTCGGTTTCGTGCGAACCGGACGTCAACCAGTCCCCGTAATGATGGACGCGAAGCGAGTTGTAACCGGTACGGACGAGATTATCGAGAAACCGGTCGATCTGGGCATCGGTGATGCCGAGCATATCCGCACAGACGTTGACTCCATAGAAACGCTGCGGCACGCCGGGCTGGCGCTCGCACTCGAAATGCTCGCCGACCGCACGGACGCGCCCGAGCTCGCCCACCGGCCTCCGCTTGATCAGATTTGAAAAATCGAGCGCACTTCCGGACTCGATCCACGGCGAGGCATTGGCAAGTTCAACCCAATCGCGGGACGGCTTCAGCGTCAGCGGCAGCGCGAGTGTGGCCTTGAGCGGAGCCGCTGAAGAAATCACAAACGAAAGCGAATTCGTCTCGCCTGCGCGATAGACCTCACGCTTCGGGAAAGCAAGACGGAGCGAATAGCAAGCTTGCTTCCATTCGCGCGCGTCCTGCAGAAGAACGGCGAGCGGACGCTCCGAGGCAATCGCAAGCCGCACCGCGGCCCTCGCATCGCGAAAGACGAGATTGGTGAAGGCGCCGCCGGCAATTACCTTGCGTCCAGCGTATTCCGATGCGAGCGTATGCCGTACGCCGTCGACCTCGAACGAACCGCCGGCATAGTCCGCAACCGGGAAACTTCCCCCGATCTGCATGACCTCAAGCTTGAGCTCCTTCTCCGCGGCAATTTCGTAAGTGACGCGGACCGAGCGCGGCGTTTCATTCTTAAGCTGGAGACGTCCGAAGAACTTGACCCGCTGATCCCAGATCGGATCGATTCCGAAGGAACGCGATCCGTCCGCCTCCGCGGCACATCCGCTCGTAGCAGAAATGAAACGCCAGCCGGGCAAGGCGACGGACGGCTCGAGGGTCGTCTTGGCAAACGGAAGCGGCAATTTGCCGCGGATTGAACCATCTACTCCGATCGGTGCCGCAGTTGTCGGCAGCGCCTTGCCGATCAATACGAATCGCGAAGAGTCGGACGGCAATTCAAGGATATCGCCAGTCATATTCGCGACCGAACCATCCTCCGCATTGAGAATCTGACGATGTCCGGAAGCGCGGAAATCAACACTGAGCTTAAGGGGACGCCCGGCGACGTTGGCGACGAAATAGAGGTCGCGTCCGTCATCAAGCGCACGATGGCACCAGACGATTTCATTGGACGTAACCGCGCGGCCGTCTTCGTAGGCGACAAAATCTGGTTTGAGTCCAGAATTCTCAAGCATTCTCCGAAGCCGCGCCGGACTTACTTCAGAGCGAACGACGATACGATTCCTGAATCTGGCGATGTTCTGCTGGTAGGTTTCGGAATCGATGCAATCACCCTTCCATCCGAACGGCAGCTCCGGCTCCCATGCGGCCTGGACGGGAGAAGGTCCGTCGGCAACGTAAAGTACGTCCGCCACTCCATCGCCCATCTGCATCAGATACTGAGCGCGCGTCAGATACTCGACGTAGGACTTGAACGTCTTGAATTTCGGATGCAACCTATCGAAGCGGCAACCGAACGGCCAACGAGATCGCTTGGCGGGATCGTCCCCCGGCTGGTGCTCGTAGCCATGGAACTCGAAGAGATTGACGCCATTGGCAAGCGCGCGATCGCCGAGCAGGCGGAAACGGACGACGTCTTCGTTGTCGAGATTCTTCGCGGACGCTACACCGTCCGTAAACGCCTCCGCGGCAACTATGCGGTGTCCGTAAGGCGCGGCAAGCGAAAAGGCAAGGCGGGACATGTCGATGCGCGGCTCGGGAGTGCGATACCAGAACTCGACCGCCGGAATATCGGCATCGCGTCCCGCCCGCAACTCATCGAAAGGTCCGTAATACGACTGCCGCATGAAGGAAAGGCCGCGCTTTCTCACCGCGGCGGCGAGGCGATCACCGTAATTCTCGGCGAAGAGTTCCGCCCAGGTCTTGCGGAAATCGGCAAGCGCCATTTCCGAAGCGGTAGTTGACTCGATGAAGACTCCGGCAAACGTCGGCAGAAAAGACTTCAGGTCATAGCCGCGGCGACGGCGGAACTCATCCAGAAAGCCATCGGTCCAATTCTGCACCTGCACCTCGAACGAATCAAGGAAGATCGTCTTGAACGCCTTGATGCCCTCGCGGCGTGCGCGCTTGAGAAGCGGATCGGCGATAAGGGACATCGCCAGTTCCGGCGTGCGCGGCGAAAGCTTGTCGAGTTCGAGTCCGCTACCGCCGGGCGGCGCGATGTGATTGACCGCATCCTTCTGAACGACCGCCATGAACCGAAAGACGCGCCACTCACCGTACGGAGCGTTCCGCCAACGAAGGACACCATCCTTGTCGAGATAAGGAGAAATGTCCACCACCCTTTTAAGCGCAATCAACTTCGAGACGGGACACTCAAAAGTGTCGGACGGCACACGCGGGCGCACGTTCGAACGGCGGCAATAGGTCGTGAGCGATTTGCGGGAATAATGCGGGATGCGGGGTATGAACGAAAATCGCACCGACTTGAAATCCGGCTTGCCACCTTCCGCGACCAACTTCACCGCCTTGCAGATCACGGGATGGAAACTAAGTCCATGCTCGGACTCCATCGCAACTTCAGGAAGCGTCTCGTATTCTTTGAAATTCACCCCGTCATCGGAGGTGAAGATCGTGTAACGAAGACGGTCCTGATCGAGCGCCAGCTCTCCGGAATTGGCATTCGAAACCTTGATGCCGGCGTACGAGATCTGCACGCGCATCGGGAACCTGAAGACGCCCGGCTCTTTCGGATCCGCCGCGATTTCAATGCCGTCCTCACCCTCTCGGAACGGCACTGCGAGCACCGCGATTTCACGCTGCCAGCCGAAAGGCGCGGGGACGGCCGGCAATTTCACTTCGACGGGACTACCGCCCTTCACTCGCGTCTCGGTATAGCGCAGTATCTTCTGCGCATTCTCGGGCTTGACCGAAGGACCGCCGGACGAACTCCAGCCGGGACAGTTATGAAACGAAAGCTCAAGCCCGAGACGATCGGCTTCGCGTCCCGCATGCATCAAGAGCTTCCACCACTCTTCGGAAAAAATCTTGACCGGTCCCGGTTTCGTGCCGTACCAGTCCTGGAACATGATGTTCGCACCGCGGCAACCGAGATCCCTGATGGCTTCGAGATCGCGCGTGATTCCGCGCTCCGAAATGTTGCCGCCCATCCAGAACCAACGGACGATCGGCTTGGCCGAATCGGGCGGATTCTGAAAGCCCGCAAGCGAAAGTGCGGCAAGGAGGACGGTGGCAACGAGCGTCACGGCTTGAGCGCAATGCGTCCGCAATCAAAGAGATGGGTCGAACCGACGCAGCAGGCACCGGCCTCGGAACAGAGATAAAGTATGAAATCGACGAGTTCCTGAGGTTCCGCGGCGCGTCCCTTAAGCGTCTTCATCGCGGCCATGCCCGGACGCGTCATCACCGGTCCCGGCGCAACGCAAAAGGCGCGCACGTTATGCTCGGCGCCGGCGAGCGAGATGCCCTTGACGAAGTTGAAGAGCCCCGACTTCGAAGTGCCGTACATCGGACCGTCCCCATTGCTCTCAAAGCCATCGATGGAACCGATGCAGCAGACGACGCCGGACTTCTGGCGCACCATCTGCGGCATGCAGGCGCGCGTGAAATAGACAGGCCCCATGAGGTTGACCTGCACGCCCCAGTCAATGACCTCGACCGGCTGTTCGTAAAACGGCTTGAAGCTGTTGCACATGCGCGGCTCGAATCCACCGGCGAAGGGAATGAGCACGTCGATCCTGCCGGTCTTGCGGAGCGCGAGTTTCGCCGCCTTTTCCGCGTCCTTGTAAACGCGCACGTCGGTCACGCAGGCAAAGGCATTGGGTCCGAGTTCCTTCGCCGCGGCCTTAAGCGCCTTGGCATTTACGTCGCACATGATGACCTTGGCACCGGCCTTGACGAGCGTCTGGGAACAGCAAAGCCCCATGCCGCTCGCCGCCCCCGTGATCACCGCGGTCTTCCCGCGAAAACTCTTCATGTAGTCCATACTTATCGCTCCTTGATCCTATCGCGTTTGAAGGTGAATAGCAACGAACAGACGAGCAGCAGCGAAGCGATGGCGAGCACGCCGCCGTAGGCCGCGAAACCGAGGGCGAGTCCGTCATTGCCCCGTGTCTGCGAAAGCCAACCGAGAATCACCGGCGCCAGCGAGCCGAACGTGCCGGCAAGAACGTTGAGATAACCGATGGCGCTCGACCGACAGCGGGACGGTATCACGTCGTAGAGCGAGTTGATGCTGTTGGCCTCGAAAAGTCCCTTCATCACGCCGAAGAGCGCCGCGGCCACCCACACCACCATCAGCGTTGAAGTAAAGCCGAACAGCGCGAGGAAAGGCGCGGCGACGAGAAGCGCCGCGCTCTGAAGGACGAGACGAAAGCGCGGAAAAGAGCGGACCATCCGATCGGTGAGAAATCCCGCACCGATGATCGCGGCAAACGCAAAGACGAAGTGCCAGAACATGACGCCCGTACCGGCCGCGCCCGGCGAGATTGAAAACTTCTGGGCAACGAACTTAGGTCCCCACGCGGTGTAGCCGAACGCAACGAAGGTAAGCGAGACATGGGCGAGCGCGGCCAGCACTGCACTCGGACAGCAGAAGAACGCCTTCAGCGATTCCACAACCGTCGCCTTGGGTGGAGGCGGCACTGCACTCGCGGAACGCTTCTCGCTATTTCCCTTTCCCGAAGCGCTTGCGACCGTGAGGAATACTATGCCGAGCACCAGACCGAGGGTTCCGAAGATGAAATACGCCCAACGCCACGAACCGCACCAGGCAAGAACGAGCGCGACGGCAGCCCCCGAAACGAGCCAGCCGGTGTAGAACGCGGCCTGATGACAGCTCATCGCAATCGCCCGCGTTTGCTTGTGAGCGTCCGCCACCATCGCGAAGGCGCTCGGACTGTAAAGCGTCTGAGGCGCGGTGATCGCGAAGGCGACCAGCAGGAACAGCGACCAGAAGCCGGTGGAGAAACCCGCAAGCAGCGTCATCGCGCTCCAGACGATGGACGCGATGCCGATGAGCTTCGCGCGATTGAAGCGATCGCCGATGATGCCGGCGAAAGGCACGACCGCGGCGTAGGTCCAGAAGACCGCGGCATTCAGGACACCGAACTGCACGTCACTGATGCCAGTGTCCTTCTGAATCGGAATGGCAAGTGGTCCGAGAAGCGCCCGATCAAGCGTGTAGACGACGAACGTCGCACAAAGAAAACCGAGCAGAACCCACTTGTTCTTCATTTGGATGCAACGTGCAGAAGGATGAACGATTCGCGCGGAAGGACGGACGGAAGCTGAACCTCAGCATAGGTATGCGTCTCGTCCGTCAAGGTACAGGACGTCACCTTGAGCGCTCCGAGGTCAAGCTTGAGCGGCATGCGGCGATTCGAGGAGTTGGCGATCAGGATGACTCCGCCCTTTTCAGTGCCCGCGGCAAGAGCGTGAATCTCGGGATTGGAGACAGAAACGGCAGTTGCAGTCTTGAGCTTATATGCCTCGTTGAACGCCTTGAGCGCATAATACGCCTTGCGGGGTTTGCGTGTCGCCGGATCGAAAAGCGGAGAATAGTTTCCCATGCCGCACCGGCCGTCGTAAATCATCGCACTATCAAGCTTCGAATGCTGCATGCCGATCATCTCGGCACAGATCGCACTCGCCTGGCTGGCGGTGCCGAGACTCTCCGCCGAAACGCGCGGCAGCCATTCGTTGACCGTGGTTTCGGTGTTGGTAAAACCGTACTGATGGAGCGTTTCAATGCCCCAGTCAATCTGACGAAGCGCCTCCTTCACATCGGAATACGTATGGAACGAGAAGAAGTCAAGCGGACTCTTCCGCTCCTTGGCGAACTTCAGGAATTCAAGATAGCAGTCCACGAAATACTGGGTACGCGGCGAGGAGTTGGCCGCGGCGACGGCGGGAGAATTCGCAGCGGCGTAGAAGCCGCAGCTCGCGTAGCCGCCGATCTTGAGATGCGGGAAACGTCCCTTGAGGTATTTCGAAACGACATCGTAGAATTCCATGTACTGTTGCCAGGTGCCGGCCCACATAGCGTTGAAGCTCTTGTAGGGAGTGCCCGGACCTTTCCAGTACGTGTTGTCCGCAATTCCCGTATCGTTGTCCGGTTCGTTCCAGATTTCCCAGTAGCGGATCTTCCACTTGTAACCGTTGGCCCATCCCTCGGTGTAGTGCCGAATCACATGCTCGCAGACGCGCGCCCACTTGGCGTAGTCCTTGGGCGGAAAGATGCGGTAGGCCCTGATGTCAGAGCGGTTCTCGATCGTGACGCCGAGGCGGAAGAACGGTTCGACTCCGTTCTTGACGAGCGAATTGAGCAGTTCGTCGGTGAACGCGAAGTCGTAGTTCTTGGGATCATTCTCATCCGCCTCGAAATCACGGAAGATATTGGGAATATCCACAAAGACATTTCTGCCGTGATGTCCGCCGACATCATGAAGACGCGAGAACGGAATTCCCGCCTCACGGAGATAGAGGAACATCGAATACCAGTCCCAGCCGATCATCGGGGGCTGTCCGATTCCATGCATCGGTTTGACCGCACCCGTCGTGCGCGAGAAGTCGGCCTTGATGGTAACCGGCTGCGAAGTCACGCCGTCCTCTTCAATCCACACATTGCGAAATTCGATTGCGCCGCCCTCGCTCTGAAGCGCAATCGCGCCGCACTTGGTAGTAAGCTTCGCGGCACTGTTCTGCTTGACCCCGTTGACCCAGTTCTCGATCTTGCCGCCCTTCGCAACGATTTCGATCGTGTTCCATTCGCCGAACGGCTTTTCGCTTGAGGGATTCTGCTTATCCTTCACGTTGATGAGAAACTTGTGCTTCGAGTTCGGAGGAAGTCCGTCAAAGGACGTTCCCCAGATTCCAAGCAGATCGCCCGCCTTGCCGGCGCAAAGCTGGTTCTCGACGCAGGAAGGAAGGAACGTGCCGGTGTCGGAGGCGATTCGCACGAAGACGCCGGAATTCGGCTTCTCGGTCGGACGCCACCAGCGGTACTCGACATGGAGTTTGTAGTCCGCGTAGTCCTTGCGCTCAGTCCTGAGATAACCGAAAGGCGTACCGGTCGAACGGATGCAGCCGTCCACTACCGCCCAGGTCGGTTCGCTCGCCGTATAACCGCCGGTCACGTTGTAGTCGGTGACTGCGGTCCATCCGGAAAGATCTTTGCCATTGAACAACGGAACGCGTTCCGCGGCGACTGGTTTGAGCGGAATCACCCGCTCGAAAAGACGGGCGGGCTGGCGGACGATTCGACAGACGCCGTCCTTCTCTTCGGCGACTGCAGTCGAATAGATCGTGAAGACGGCCTTGTCCGAATGCATCTCGACAATGGCGAAGGAACCATCGTCGGAAACCGCGCCGCAATTGATATCATAAACTCCGCCGATGCGCCCTACCGGCCAGTTGCCGTTATGTTCGTGTCCGTTGATGAAAAGCTTGCAGCCGTACTTCTCGGCCAGCGCCAGCACCTTGCCGCGATTGTCATTGAAGCCGTTCTCCTTCATCGCATCGCGAATCGGACAGATGAAGTTCTTCGGATCATCGGCCACCATCGCCCAATGACAGAGCATCACGATGTGCTTGATGGACGAATCAGCCGCGGCCGATGCCATCTCGCGCTCGAGGAAGGCGACCGTCTCGTCCGCGATCTTGGCCGTCGAGCGGTACTGTCCCTTCGGCGCGGGAAGTCCGACATACGAGGCGAAGAAAGTGACGAACTTCACATCGCCGCACTGGAAGGCGCAGTCGCGGTAGAACGAGGGAATGCCGGTATCGTGATTGCCCTGGATCGCGATGACCCGCGAATCCAGCGGCGGCGGCTCGACACTGAACGGTTTGATTCCGTTCCCGACGTTCTCAGCGCACGAGTAGGGACGGGCGACGAATTTGAGCGACGAGACATCGGTTCCGCGAGAACGCTTGTACAAGTCAAGAGAAGTGAGCGTACGATAATAATTCACTAACTCCGCCTGAAGATCGCGCTGCTGACTCGAATAGCCGGTATTGAGCTGGTCGCCGCAGAAGAGCGCAAGATCGATGTCGCGGCAGGCGGAATTCGTGTTGATGAATTCGTAAGTCGCGATCAGTCCCGCGTGGTTTCCGGGCTTCCAGCAAGTATACACCGGCCTTCCGCGTTCGATGTAATCGCTCTCGACATGCGTATCGCTCATCAGCAGGAACTTAAGGGGACGAGTCGCCGATTCACCGCGAGACGCACTCGCCGTCACCACCATTGCCGCGCTGAGCGCGAAAACAAGCACATTGCTTTTCATATTCATGATATCCTTGTGTTCTGTACTACCGTAAGCCGATTGAAACCGCCTTCGCGACGCCAGCTGATGAAGTCGGCACAGCCCTTTGCGAGCAGGATGCCGAGTCCGCCGACGGGACGTTCTTCGATCCGGGCGTGGATGTCGGGAGCGTTGTGCGCAAGCGGATTGTATTCGCGTCCATCGTCCGTCAGCACCACGCGACAGCGATCCTTGACGCTCGAAATCTCCATCGTGAATTCACGCGCACCGGAATGATTGACGATGTTGCTGACCGATTCGTCCACCACCTGCAGAAGTCGCATGAGCTTCTTCTTGTTCTCGAGATGGCACGACTCGCGCAGGAATTCGATCGCGGGACGCAACGACGAGGCGTCCGCGGCGAATTTCCTCTCGACCCGCACCGGTTCGCCCCACCAGCTCAAGACGAGCATCGTCAGATCGTCCGAGGCCGCCGCACCGTTCACATGCTCGGCAACATCCGACCGCACCGCATTGCATACATCGTCCGAATTCTTCTCGAGCATCGACTTCAGCCGCTCCGCTCCGTAGAGCCGACGTTGAGCGTCCAGCGCCTCGGTCACACCGTCGGTATAGAGGAAGATGCGGTCCCCGGGCATGAGCCGCACAGTGCCGCTGCAGAAGGAAAGATCACTGAATAGTCCGAGCAGACGGCCTCCGCGCAACTCCAACCGTTCAACACTGCCGTCGTGGCGAATGACGTAAGGACGGGTATGCCCGGCATTGACGTAAGTGATCGTTCCGGACACCGGATCGAGCACGCCGAGCACCATCGTCACGAACATCTGCGCCTCATTGTCCGCACAGAGCGCCGCGTTTGCCGCGGACATCGCCTCGCACGGATCACCCTGTCCGTGAAGCGCCTGTCGGATCGCGTTCTTCGCCACGAGCATGAACATCGCAGCCGGAACGCCCTTCCCGGACGCATCGCCGATGACGAACGCGATGCGTCCGTCGGCCAGCACGAAGAAATCATAAAGGTCTCCTCCGACCTCGCGTGCCGGCAACATCAGCGCCTCGAGATCGTAAGCAAGGCATTCCGGATTGAATACCGAAGCCCGCGGCAACGTCGACATCTGAATCGTATGCGCAAGCCGCAGGTCTTCCGCCGCGCGAACCGTCGCCTCGCTATGCAGTTTCTCAAGACGCAGGGACGACAAGCGCAACCGCACGAGCAAGGTCACGAAGACGGAGAGCAAGGCCACGATGACGGCGGCGGCAAGAAGGAACGCGGCATTGCGTTCGTCGCCGAACTCACGCTCGGGCACCTCGGCATAGAAGAGATGTCCCGCGAACGGAAAGGTCATCCGCGTCCAGACACCGTCCGCACCCGCGATCTTGCGGATTCTCCCCATCGGCCACGCGGCGGCAATTTGCTGTGGGACGGGATCGGGAATCTTGTCGCTGTTACGATCGACGGCCCCGAAGCGTCCGTACCGTCCGAACGTCCAGCTGCCGAAGGCCTTGGCGTCAGAACATGCCAAGGTGTTCACGAGTCGTTCCATCGAATATCCGACCTGTACGATACCGCTACGCCCGGGGAAAACGATGGCACCGAACTTGAGATAATGATTGTGACGGATGACGCACTGGCGAAACGGCTGTGTGAGTTTGGTCATCGGATTGCTCGGAGAGAGCAGCTCCACGAAGGCCATGGTCTCGGGAGTGGTGTGCCAGTCGAAATTCACGAACTCCTTGAAGTTCGAAGCGACGGCAATGCCGTTGGTGCCGACGACCGTCAGCTCGTCCAGCCCCAGCGTATCCGCAATCTTCCGCATCTCCGCCTCTTCCCTCGGCTTCGCTTCATGGTCAAGCATATCGGCCGCGAGTTCGGCCGCGTACCAGAGCACACCGTCGAGCGTGTTCTCGATGCGCTGCACGAACGCATCGCGGGAATTGGACAGCTCCTGCTTCGCCTTCAGGTCGGCATAGGCACAGACCGCCCACCACGCGCCAGCCAGCGCGAAGATGCCCAGGGCGAAGGACGCGATCAGGAGATTGCGAATGCGCTTCATCAGCGAATGGTGAAGACCTCGACCAATCCGGTCATCTCGAAAACGTCCCGAACGAACTCGTTCGCACCGGTGACCTCGATGGCGCCGCCGCTGGAGGCAAGACGCTTGCCGAGCGTGACCATGGCGCGAAGCGCGGACGAAGCGATGAACTCGAGATCCGAGAAATCGAACTGCACCTTGCCGATATCGGAAGGAATCGCATCCACCGCCTTCGCGAACTCTGCCGCCGCCGCGGTATCAAGACATCCCGACGCCTTGACCGTATAGACGCCATTTGAATTTTCAACTTCTAATTTCATAGGTTTGCATTATATCAAATCCCCACCCGAAACACTATCCGAAGACAGCGAGACCTTCGAGCATGTCGAGAAAGTTGGCGAGATAGGAGTCATCGGCGGGACGCCACCTGAAACCCAACCGGTAGAGCACTGTAGTCGTATGATCGTTTATGACTGGCGTGATCTTGCGATTGACGAGAAGATGTCCCGCATAATGGAGAATCCCCTGCAGCTCCGCCGCCCGCGCGGGGTCATTCTTGATTGCGTCCACATACGAGGCGAAATCCTTTCGCGAAACGCAGTCCACTTCGAATCCGCGGCGATTCATCGCTCCCACCACAGCGCCCATGTCAAGCGCGTAGTGGTTGTACGGATGGAAGACGACCATGTCGTCGGGAGTGGACGAAAGGAGCACCACCGCCTCGGCTACGCGATCGATCGGCGACATCTCGAGCGGACGACATACCTCTTCGAGCGGATACGCTCCAATCGCCTTGTAGCTCTTGAGCGAATTGACGAAGGCATTGGCTCCGACGTTCATCTGAAACTCACCGTCCGACTCGCGTCCCATCAGATTTCCGAGGCGCATGATCTTGCCGCGGATTCTCCCCTCCGCCACCGCCTCAAGGAGCATCCGCTCCGAAATGAACTTCGTGAGCACGTACTCGTTGTCCGTCTCCTGTCCGACATAAAGATGACGCTCGTCAAGTGCGACAAGGGAATCCGCCCGAACGGTTCCTCCGATGGAATAAGTCGAGGTGTGAATGAGCCGCGCCCCGCAACGCTCGCAGAAATCTATCAGGTTCTTGACTCCGCCGACATTGATGCGCTCCATCGCATCGTCCGCAACGTAATGCTTCACCAGCGCGGCACAATTGATGACGGTGGAGAGTTGAGAGAGTTGAGAAAGTTGAGAGGGTTGAGAGAGTTGAGAGTTGAGGGTTGAGAGGTCGCCTTCTACGAGTTCAAGGCGATCATTGAAACGCACTGGAATGCGTTCTCCGAAATAATACACCCAGTCCGCTTCAAGACGGCGGCGCACGGAGCGTCCCTCCTTCGGACGCACCAGCGCGTAAACCGTAGAATCCGTCGTCTCAAGCAACCGCTTCAAGATGTGCATTCCCAAATATCCGGTCGCACCCGTCAGCAACACATCGCCAAGCGAATGGCGACGGAAGCCCTCGAACAATTCAGTGCGAGTACGACCTAAGAGCGCGTCAATCGCGGTATAGTCGTAGGAGGAGAGTTGAGAGAGTTGAGAGGGTTGAGAAAGTTGAGAAGGTTGAGAGGGTTGAGAGGATGAGAGAGTGGCGGCGAGGGCGCGCGGCGTCTTGTATCGGAAGATGTCCCCATACTGAATGTCCAGGCCGCGCTTCTGCAACATCACCACCGCCTTGATTGCCACGATCGAAGTGCCGCCAAAGGCAAAGAAATCATCGAGCGCGCTGAACTTCTCACGCTTCAATATCTCGCCATAGACCTCAGCAATAGTCCGTTCGGTCTCGTTCGCCGGCTCGACATACGCCTGAGTGATGCACGATGCCTTCGGTGCGGGAAGCTGCCTGCGGTTGATCTTTCCATTCGGGGTGAAAGGCATATCCTCAAGACGCACGAAATAGTCCGGCACCATGTATTCCGCAAGCGAGGCGGACATCGTATCGCGAAGCGCGATTTCGTCAATCGCACCGACAGCCGAATAGTAAAGCACCAGATGCTTCGCGCCGCCGACTTCACGCACTTCCACCGCAACCGCCTTGATTCCGGAATATTGCGAGGCCACGTGCTCAATCTCGCCGATCTCGATGCGGAAACCGCGAAGCTTCACCTGAAAGTCAATTCGTCCGAGATACTGGAGTCGTCCAAGCTCGTCATACCGCGCCAGATCGCCGGTGTGGTAAGAAAGTTGATCCCGCAGAGGCGCAGAGGCGCAGAGATGAACGTCGAGACTGGTGAAGACGGTGGAGGTTTTTTCGGGGAGGCGCCAATAGCCGTCCGCAATCTGCGGACCCATGAGCGCGATTTCACCGGGGAAACCCTGCGGCAGGAGATGTCCGTAACGATCGACTACGAGCGACCATGTTCCAGGCACTGCACGCCCGATCGGAATATCTCCGCTCTCGGACTGATCGACGTCCTGATAAGAAGAGCAGACACAGAACTCTGTTGGTCCGTATCCGTTTTGAATCCGGATCTTCGTCGGCGCTGTCGGAAGCAGTTTCTCGCCTCCAAGCATGATACTGGACAGCGGCAGCTCCGGATACGCATCGATCAGTGCCATACCGATCTGCGTAGGCATGCTGCAGGTTGTGATCCCCTTCTGAATGATATACTCGCGAATGCCTCCGATGTCCTTGCGCAGCTTCTCGTCGAGAATGTGCAACTCTGCTCCTGCGGACAACGCCGGGAAAATATCAATCACCGATGCGTCGAAACTGAAAGACGCATGTTCCATCACTCGCGATCCCGCATCTATCGCACGCGCCGGCATGCACCAGGCGATCATGTGCCTCAACGCCCGATGAGAGATCACGACTCCCTTCGGTTTCCCCGTCGAACCCGAAGTGTAGATCATGTAGGCGGGGGAAAGGGAGTTGAAGTCGGGAGTTGAAGTTGAAGAGTGGTGGGAAGAGGGTTGAGAGGGTTGAGAGGGTTGAGGGGGTTGAGAGGGAGTTGAAGAGTAGAAAATGACTTTGCCGCTGAAGGCGAGGGATTTGCCATCGTAAAGTTCGTGGGTGGTGATGAGAACCTTCGCCTCGGAATTTTCGAGCATATACTCGAGCCGCTCCGCTGGATATTCTGAATCAAGCGGAACGTATCCGCACCCGCACTTCTGCACCGCCAAGACCGAGACCACGAACGAAACCCGCCGCGGCAGCATGAGGGCAACGAAGGATGGTTGATCCCGGAGCGGCGCATAGGCGCTGAGATGCGCGAGGAGAGATTGAGAGAGTTGGGTGGAGAGGTTGTCGAGTTCGCCGTATGAAAGAGACGTTTCGCAATCGACTACGGCCGTAGCTTCTGGATGCGCCTGCACCTGTTCCGAGAAGAGGTCGATGAAGGTCTTCGATTCATCGTAGTCGAGTTTTTCGCCAGCGGAGAGCGCCATGAGCTCTTCGGACTCCTTCGCGCTCACGAGTGGCAGCGCCTTGAGACTGTCCTCCGAGATTGCTTCCATGGCGAGCGTCTCGAACATCGAAATGAGCTGACGCATCTCGCGCTCTCCAAAGAGCGAAGCATCGTATTCGAAAGCGAGCTCATAGTCGTCCTTGCCGGGAGTGACCGTAACCGAAAGCGGAAACTTCGCAGTCCCCGTAGGTTGCGCAATGATCTCCACGCCCCGCGGCAGATCGAAGATGCCGCCTTCGAAAGCGAAGATGATCTCGGGCTTAAGACCAAGCTTCTCGGACAATCTGGCGTACGAAACGCGATCGCGATCGATAAGCTCGAGAATGTGGCTATGCAAGGTACGTACGGTTTCCGCGAAAGTTGCAGGCCCCCGCACGTTCCTGACCGGCAGCGTCTTCACGAACATGCCAACGGTATTCGCAAGGTCCGCGTCCGCGCGACCGGCGGACACGAACGCGATCTGTACGTCATCCGATCTTCCGACGCGCCGCAAAAGCTCCATGAACGCGGCAAGGAACCAGTCGCTTGCGCTCACGCCGAGTTCGGCGAGCCGCGGCACAAGCCGAGAGGCAGGAGCGCGCAACGCTATACGCGCGGCAGTGCCGGACGCAACCTTCTTCGCAGGCGCCGGCAGGTCAAGTCGCGTCGATTCGCAATCACCGAGATATTTAGCGAACCACTCGTCATCCTCAGCGACGAGATCGCTTTCGAGATAATCGCGCTCGTCCAGCGCCGCATCGAAGGAACTCTTCTGTTCGCCGACAGGATCGTTGCCATCAAGGACGCGCATCACCTCCGAAAGCACTACCCCCACCGACGTGCCATCGAAGACGGTGTGGTGGACATCAAGGAAGAGATAGCTCGCCGAGGGCGCGGCATATACCACGGCGCGGACGAGATCAGCATCGGCAGTGGCGAAGGGACGAACCAGCGGCGCGAAAAATTCGTCCGCCGGATCCTCTTCAAGTCGCTCGATTTTGACCTCGACCTTGGCATCGTCCCGCCGCGCCTGCACGATCTCTCCACCCTTCTCGACAAACCGCGTCTTGAAAGCAGGATGCGCATCAATCGTCTTCGTTACCGCATCCGCCAGACGCTCAGCGTCGAGTTCTGGAAAACGAAACACCGCAGGAACGTTATACTGCGTTGCCGACGGATTCCTCAGCCAGTCCGCATAAACTCCGCGCTGGTTCTCGGTCATCGGATAGGCCGCGCGCTTCGGACGCCGCGAGGCCTTCGGCGCGGAAACGGCAGGTTCTTTCACCGAGGCCACGAGCTCCCGCACGCTCGGAGTTTTCGCAAGCGCACTCATCGTGACGGAAATCCCACAGTCCTTCTTGAGCTTCGCCACCAGCGACATCGCTCCAAGCGACGTGAGCCCGAGGCGATTGAAGTCATGAGTAACTCCGATTGCTTCGGACTTGAGAACCGTGCGAACAATCGCCAGCACCTTCTCCTCAAGTTCGTTGGCCGGCGCTACGATCGGATCGTCCGTCACGGACGGCATCGGCAGCGCCTTGCGATCGACCTTGCCGCCCGGCTTGACCGGCATCTCGGACAAGTTGACGAAATAATCCGGAACCATGTATCCGGTCAGCGTCTCGGACATCTTCGCCTTCACCGCATCTGATCCCGCCGATCCGCAATAGTAAAGCACGAGATGCTGGACGCCTGCCAGTTCCCGCACTTCCGCCGCGACCTGAGTCACGCCTTCGCAAGATGCCGCGGCGTGTTCGATCTCACCAATCTCGATGCGAAAACCACGAAGCTTAACCTGCGCATCAATGCGTCCACGATATTCCAGGAGTCCCTTGTCGTTCCAACGGACAAAGTCACCGGTGTGGTAAGAGAGTTGAGAGAGTTGAGAGAGTTGAGAGGGTTGAGAAAGTTGAGGGGGGTGAGAGGTGAAGACGGAGGAGGTTTTTTCGGGGAGGCGCCAGTAGCCGTCCGCAATCTGTGCGCCGGAAAGGCAGAGCTCTCCTACCATTCCCCGCGGCATTAGCTGTCCCAACACATCGCATACGTAATTACACGAATTGGGCACGGGACGTCCGATTGGAATCTCCCCTTCCTGCGACTGATCCACAAGCTGGAGAGTCGAGCAGACGGTGAACTCGGTGGGGCCGTATCCGTTATAAACCTTGACCGCGGACTTGGCGAACGGCACCATCTTCTCGCCGCCGAGGAGCATAAAACGTAGCGGAATGTCGGGATAGGCATTGAGCGTTGCAAGTCCGAGCTGAGTGGACATCGTCCATCCAGTCATGCGATTTTCACGCGCATGCTCGTACATTGAACCGAGATCCTTGCGCAACTCCTCCGAAAAGACATGCAGTTCTCCTCCCGCTGACAACACCGGAAAGAGATCAATAACCGAGGCATCGAAACTGAAACTTGCCGTAACCGCTACCCGACTCGTTTCATCAAGCTCCATTTCATCGCGCATCCACGCACACATCGCCACCAACGCCCGATGTGAGACAACGACTCCCTTCGGCTTCCCCGTCGAACCCGAAGTGTAGATCATGTAGGCGGGGGAGAGTTGAGAATGTTGAGAGAGTTGAGAGAGTTGAGAGAGTTGAGAGAGTTGAGATGAGGTTGAAGAGTAGAAAATGACTTTGCCGTCGAAGGCGAGGGATTTACCGTCGTAAAGCTCGTGGGTGGTGATGAGAACCTTCGCCTCGGAATTTTCGAGCATATACTCGAGGCGCTCCGCCGGATATTCTGAATCGAGCGGAACGTATCCGCACCCACACTTCTGCACCGCCAAGACAGAGACCACGAACGAAACCCGCCGCGGCAGCATGAGGGCAACGAAGGATGGTTGATCCCGCAGCGGCGCATAGGCGCTTAGATGCGCGAGGAGAGATTGAGAGAGTTGGGTGGAGAGGTTGTCGAGTTCGCCGTATGAAAGAGACGTTTCGCAATCGACTACGGCCGTAGCTTCTGGATGCGCCTGCACCTGTTCGGAGAAAAGATCGATGAAGGTCTTCGATGCATCGTAACCGAGTTTTTCGCCAGCGGAAAGTCGAAGAAGCTCGTCGCATTCGCTATCGGAGATCACGGGAATCTCATCAAGTCGACTTTCGGGATGGGCAAGGAACTGGCGGACGACTTCCGCGCATCGACGAGTGAAGTCAACTATCCATTTCTCGGAATACTCTCCCTCCAAACAGGAGACAAGCAGCTCAAAATTGTCCTTGTCACCATAAAGTTCCATCACGGGTTTGGGTCCGACCCCGACCGGCGAGAAATGAATATCAGCATCCGAGTTGATACCGTCGAGGCAGATTGTCGGTGCGACAGTTCCATCTTGATAGACGAAACCGAGTCCGGGCTTCATGCCGAGGTCACAGCAGAAGTGGGTGAAGGGATACGCTCCTACGTGATGGAGTTTGAGCGACTTGAGATAATCGACGAGCGACATCTCGCCCTTGATCTCCGCAAGACACGGCACCGTCTTCACGAAGGCGCCGATCGTTTCCGCGAGTCGCGGATCCTTGCGTCCGTGATTGACGGTGAAGAAGACCGCGTCGCGGCGGTTGGTGAAAAGCGAGAGCGTTCGTGCGAAGGCGCCCATGAAAAAGAGATTCGGATGAACCGCATGGGCGCGGCAAAAGTTTTCGACGCTCGCGCGGGCGACGAGTTCGCGGGCATGCACGTAACGGCGCTCAGTTGACGAAGAGCGTTGTGAGAACGTGTCTTCGGGTGCGGACATCTCACGTCCGCCGAAGCGCGCCATATGTTCGCCGCGCGCCGCTTCGTAGTCCGGAAGTTCGAACAGCGACGGCTCGAGCGCGGCATAATCGGCGAAGGAAAACTTTTCGGACGCGAGGGGGCGTCCCTCATACGCGGCGGAGACGGCCTCGGCGAAATAGGTGGCGGACGTCCCGTCGAAGATCATGTGAAAGACGTTTATGAGCAGGCGAACGGTATTCGGCGTGGTGATGACGGTTGCCCGCATCAGCGGCTCATCGAGGGAAGTGAAGGGACGCACAAAAGCTTGTTTCACCGCGGCGACTTGCGCATCGTCGATATTCAACCGTCCGACCTCAAGCTCGAAATCGTCATCAGCAAACTGGCGAATCTCACCATTGACCTCGACGAGGTGGGTGCGCAGCACCGGATAATGGCGAAACACCTTCGCAACCGCGAGCGCCAATCGCTCGGCGTCAATCTTTTCCGCAGGAAAGGCGTGGTCGACGCAAATCGAATACTGAACCGACGAGCGGTCAGTATTCCAGTCGAGGAACATACCCAACTGGGTCTGGGTCAGCGGATAGGTATCGGTCTTCATAGCAAGCTATTGATGGTTACGCGCCCGTTTAGGTTTTAAGTTTTCTTTTAAGCTCTTTGATCTGGTCGCGAAGGAAGGCGGCGCGCTCGAACTCAAGATTGTCGGCGGCCTCGAGCATATCGCGGGTGAGCTCTTCAAGTTCCTCCGCCCCGGGCTTTGTCGCCACCCCGGGGTTTGTAGTAGCTGACAAGGCCAATTTATTGGCCGTGCCACCGGCCTTGAAGACATAACTTGACTCGTTGATCGCGCGGCGAACCGAATGGGGCGTGATGCCGTGTTGCTCGTTGTAGGCGATCTGTTTTTCGCGATGAGCGCGCGTGACCGCGAGAAACTCGCGCATCGCGTCGGTCTCGTGATCGGCGTAAAGAATTACCCGGCCACGCTCGTGGCGCGCCGCTCGCCCAGCGGTCTGCAGAAGCGATGAGGTCGACCTGAGAAAACCCTCCTTATCCGCATCGAGAATCGCGACCAATTCGACTTCGGGCAAGTCGAGCCCCTCGCGCAACAGGTTGATGCCGACGAGCACGTCGAACTCGCCCTTTCTCAAACGTTGCAAGATCGCCACCCGCTCGATAGCGTCGATGTCGCTATGAAGATACTCGACTCGAATGCCGGCGTCATGAAGGTAGTGAGTCAGGTCTTCGGCCGAACGCTTGGTCAGCGTCGTCACCAGCACGCGCGGCCTTTCCGCGTCCGTTTTCGCCGCGCCCATCATGTCGGAAACCTCACCCATCAAATCGTCAATCTGATTTTTGAGCGGACGCACCTCGACTTCGGGGTCGAGAAGTCCCGTAGGCCTGATCACCTGCTCGGCCCGCGTCCCGGCAATGTTCCACTCGTATTCGGCAGGTGTCGCCGAGCAGCAGACCATCGGCCCGATCTTCTGATTGAATTCTTCGAAAGTGAGCGGACGATTGTCCTTCGCGCTCGGAAGACGGAAGCCGAATTCCACGAGCTTGTCCTTGCGCGCCTGGTCTCCGTTGTACATCGCCCTGAGCTGCGGCAGCGCCACATGGCTTTCGTCCACGATAGTAAGGAAATCCTCTGGAAAATAATCGATGAGACACTCAGGGGCTGACCCGGGAGCGCGTCCCGAAAGCGGACGCGAATAGTTCTCGATGCCGTTGCAGTATCCGAGCTCTCGCATCATCTCGATATCGTACTCGGTGCGCTCGCGAAGCCGCTGCGCCTCCAAGAGTTTCCCCTTCGAAGAAAAATACTCAAGCCGCTCATCGAGTTCCGCGCCGATGCGGCCGAACGCCGCCTCCATCTTGTCCTTGCCCATCACGAACTGCTTCGCCGGCGTGATGCAGACGGACGGCATGCTGACTCCGCACTTGCCGGTAAGCGGATCCAGCTCGCGAATCGAATCGACGTCGTCCCCGAAGAACTCGATTCTGATCGCTTTCGTCTCGTACGCGGGAAAGACATCGACAATGTCTCCGCGCACACGGAAGACACCCGGCTGAAAGTCAAAGTCATTGCGCGTATACTGCGCCTCTATGAGCCGAGCGATCAATCCCCCCCGCCCACCTTGACCTTTTTCACTTTCCCCTTTTCCTTTTTCACTTTTCCCTTTTCCTTTTTCCTTCTCAACACCTACCTTGATCGCCAGATCGCGATATTCGTCGCTCTCGCCCAGTCCGTAAATGCAGCTCACGGACGCGACCACGATCACATCGCGCCGCGCGATGAGCGCATTGGTTGCGGCGAGGCGATAGCGTTCGATCTCCTCGTTGATCGCGGCGTCCTTCTCGATGTAGGTATCGGTCTGGGGAATGTACGCCTCTGGCTGGTAGTAGTCGTAATAGGAGATGAAATACTCGACGGCGTTTTCGGGAAAGAACTCCTTGAGTTCGGCAAAGAGCTGCGCGGCGAGCGTCTTGTTATGGGAAAGAATGAGCGTGGGACGATTCCACCTCGCGATGAGATTGGCCATCGTGAAGGTCTTGCCCGAGCCGGTCACGCCGCGCAAGACGAGCCTGTCATCACCTCGCTTGAGTCCTTCATAGAGCGCCTCAATCGCCTCCGGCTGATCACCGGTCGGTTTGAACGCGGAATGAAGCTTGAAGATGCCCATCAGCCGAGCAGCCGTTCGAAGGCGGCCTCCGTCTCATCGTTGGTGGTGAAACGGATCGCCTGCCATCCCGCGCGGCGCGCGCCTTCGCAATTGCCTTCGACATCGTCAATGAAACAAAGCTCTTCGGCTTTGAGTGCGATGCGCGCGGCAAGCAGATCGTAGATGCGACGTTGCGGCTTGAACATCCGTTCGCGTCCGGAAATCACCGCGGCATCCGCGAGCGCGAAGAATTCAGGATACGCTCTGCGGAATCGCTCCTCGAACATCGCGGACATGTTGGTGAGGATGCCGATCCGGAAACCGCGGTCCTTGAGCCGGCGCATCCAGTCCAGCGTCTTGAGATTGCGATACTCCTCCATGAAGCTCGCCAGATCCTCCTCGTAGATACGCTCGCGCAACTCGGGAGTGATCGCGATGTCGGCATCGGCCCAGATGAGATCGTACATCTCCTCGAAAGTAAGAAAACCGCCGTCCATCAACCGGCGATACTTCGCATAGCCGCGCTCGAGGGCGTCCCACTCGATGCCGTATTCCGCCACGCACTTGCGCACGCGCTCGGGCATCGTCGCATTAGTCATCACGCCACCGAAATCGAAAACCACGCCCTTGATCATCTGATGCCCTCCAATTCCGGAAGCCGCTCATGGAAAGAAAGCCGGAACGGAAGCTCGATGCCGAGGGGACGAATCATCCGAAAGACACGCTGCGAGCGCGTGCGGACGGCTCCCGGCACCTTGCCGAGCTGCACGATGTGTTCCAACAGTTTCACCGGCATCGACTCCCACATGCCCTTCAAGCCGTTTTCACGATCGACGGAGGTCGTACTTGAGAAAAGCACCTTGCCGGTTGCGGAATCCATTACGACGAGTTCGTAAACGCAGCGCGGTTGCGGCTCCTTGGTCATGAGCCGCAGATTCAGAAGGAAATCCACCGAGATTGCGAAATCCTTGTCGAACGGCAGATCCGCGGCCTTTTTGAGCAAATCGTTCGGAAACGATATCGCCTCGACATAGGGACGCGGTTGAACAATCGCGAGCGGCGCATCCGACCATTTCCCGTCACTGCCCTCGGTTCTCGAGAAAACCGCGGCATCGTCCGCAAACCTCATGAACAGCCGCCTATCGGTCTCGAGCCGCATCATGATACCGTACGACTCCCAGAGAAGTTTCATCGCAAGAGGACGTTCCTTCTCGCCGATTTCACGGGGCATGAATCCGACATCGTGACGAAAGACCTTGCACTCACCCGTCTCAAGCACGACCAGCTCAAAGTGCGGCATTTCCATCGGCGAAGAATAGAAGCCGAAGGAATTGTCCGCTCGCGTCCGCAGGAAATCATGCAGCGTCTGCCATCCCTCCAGCATCAGGTAGCGAAGCTTGATCGGCTTGCCGTCGCCCTTGAGAACGGAACAGAAATACGGAAAGACCGAGCCCCGTGGACGAATCGCGAAGTTGCCGGAACCCAGCTCGTCCCAAAGGCCGAGCGCATCCATCTTCCTTCCGAGTTCGACTTCGGGGGCCATCACGATCAGTTGAACATGAACTCGAC
>DCIL01000030.1:46980-53646 GCA_002315875.1 Verrucomicrobia bacterium UBA1727
TCATCTCGTATTCCTTGCCCTCGGGTCTGAGCACGCCCGCCTCGCGAGCACCCTTCTCGCCACCGTACTTGACGAAGTCGTCGTAGGAGACGACCTGGGCACGGATGAAGCCCTTCTCGAAATCGGTGTGAATCACGCCAGCGCATTGCGGCGCCTTCCATCCCTTGCGGAAAGTCCACGCGCGCGACTCCTTCGGTCCCGCAGTCAAAAAGCTCGCAAGCCCGAGCGTATCGTACGCAAGCTTGATCGTGCGGTCGAGGGACGACTCCGAAAGTCCGAACCCCTCGAGCATTTCCTTGATCTCCGCGTCCGTAAGCCCCGCGAGTTCCGCCTCGACCTGCGCACAGACGACTACGGTTTCGCTGCCCTGCTTCGCCGCGTATTCACGAAGCGCCGCGACATGCGGATTGCTCTCGCCCGTGACATCATCGTCGGATACGTTGGCGCAGAAGATCACCTTCTTGTCGGTGAGGAAATGAAGTTCCTTGAGCACCTCGAGAATCGCGTCCCCTTCCTTGCGCGGGAACGAACGGACGCTCTTGCCTTCTTCCAAGTGCTTGAGAAGCGCAGCGCAGGCCTCGGCTTCGGGACGCAGGGCGGGTTTCGCCTGCGCCTCCTTCTTGATGCGATCGTAGCGCTTCTGGAGCTGTTCCATATCCGCCAGCACCAGTTCCGTCTCGATTACCTCGGCGTCGCCGACGGGATCGATCGGCGCGGACTTGTTGCCGCCCTCCTGCACGTGAATGATGTCATCGTTCTCAAAGCAGCGTACGACATGGAGAATCGCATCGCACTCGCGGATGTTGGCGAGGAACTTGTTGCCGAGACCCTCACCCTTCGAAGCGCCCTTGACGAGACCGGCGATGTCGGTGAACTCGACGGTCGCGCGAATGATCTGAGCGGACTTCTCCATCTCCGCCAACTTTTCGAGCCGCGCGTCCGCAACCTCGACAATCGCCGAATTCGGCTCGATCGTGCAGAACGGATAATTCTCCGCCGCTGCCTGCTGGCGCTTGGTGAGCGCGTTGAAAAGAGTGGACTTGCCGACGTTGGGAAGTCCGACAATACCTACTGAAAGACTCATTGTATTTCCTTGATAGTTGGAGCCGGTGGCTTGTTGTAAACTCGTGAATGCGGCGGGACGGACGAGATCAGCCAGACGCTGCCGCCGATCTCACTGTCGTGTCCGATGGTCGTATCACCGCCGAGCACGGTAGCACCCGCATAGATGACCACGTTGTCCTCGACGTTCGGGTGACGCTTGATGCCCTTGACGAGCGCGCCCGTGACGGGATCCTTGTCAAAGCTCTTCGCACCGAGCGTCACCCCCTGATAAAGCTTGACGTTGCGACCGATCACACACGTCTCGCCGATGACGACGCCCGTGCCGTGGTCGATGAAGAATCGCTCGCCGATGGTCGCGCCAGGATGGATGTCGATGCCGGTCTTGGAATGGGCAAGTTCGGACATCACGCGCGGAATGATCGGCACCTTGAGCCGGTAGAGCTCGTGCGCCATGCGGTGGATCGTAACCGCGTAGAGTCCGGGATACGCCATCACCACTTCCATCGGACTCGTCGCCGCGGGATCGCCCTCGTAGGCCGCCTGCACATCGGTCTCAACCAGACGCTTCACCTCCGGCATCCGGTCGATGAAGTCAGCCACCAGCGCCTTCGCGTCGGCATTAGGCATCAAGAGCGCAATTTCCTTCTCGAGGTCCGCCGCGATCTCCGGCAACTGGCTCTTCGCTCCGAGGTCGGCGTACACACACGGATGCAGCACTGCGAGGCCGTGACTGACGATGTGCTCGATTCGCTGAGGCAGCGTCATTTCTTCCTCCTGATGCGGGCGATGATCTTCGAAGCGCCGAGGTTCTTGAAGCCGAGCAGCAGGAGAAGCTTGCCGATGAGATGACGCGACTCCGCCCGCACCTCGAGGATCTCGATGTTCTCCTTCTCGCAGAGCGCCTTGAAATCCTTGAGCGTGATGCAATGGATGTTCGGTGTGTCGTACCACTGGAACGGCAGCTGCTTCGAGACCGGGAGCCGTCCGGTAAGCGCAAGCGTGAGCCGAATGCGGTACGCGGCAAAGTTCGGAAAGGTCACGATCGCCTCGTCCGCGATTCGCAGAAGCTCGTCCAGCGCTCCACGCGGATTCTTAACCTCCTGCAATGTGTCGGACATGATCGCGACATCGTAATGACGATCGGGTATCGTATCGAGCCGGTCGTCGATATCGTCCCAGAATATGTCATGGCCGTCCGCAATCGCCTCCTCGTAGCGGTCGAGATCGATTTCGACGCCGTCACCCTTGATTGCCTTCGCCTTCCGGAGAACATTCAGAAGCGTGCCATCGCCGCAGCCGATATCCACCACATGATCGCCGCGGCTCACCATCTTCACGATGCTTCTGAAATCGCGCTCCTGCGCTTCCGTCACCTTGACGTCGCGATTGTGAAGGAAGCCGCCGACAATCTTCGAAAGGTCCTCAATGTCCGTCAGGAACGAGTCGTGTCCCGTCCCCGAATTGATATGACAGTACGAAACCGACTTGTGCGCGTTCATGAGCGCGGACACAATCTCGTCCGACTGCCACGGCGGAAAGAGAATGTCGTTCGCGTACGAAACGACGAGCGTCTTCGCATTGACCCTCGCAAACGCCGCGTCGAGCGAACCGTAACGGTCGCAAGGATCGGCAAGGTCGAGCGAACGGGTGATGTGAAGGTAACTGTTCGCGTCGAAGCGCTTGAGAAACTTGCCGGCCTGATAGTCGAGATAGCTCTCGATCTGGAAATAGGTCTTGAAGAGACGATCGCGTTCGGCACGATCCGCGTCCGGCGCGTTGACGAAACTCTCCTGGAGGGCTCGACCGAACTTGCGTTGCAGGAGCTCACGCGAAAGGTAGGTGACGTGCGCGAGCTGCCGCGCCGCGGTTAGACCCGCACGCGGACCTTCCCCGCACTTGCCCTCCGTTCCCGCATAGTAGTCGCCACCATTCCACTTCGGATCGTCCGTAATCGCACTCCGGCTCATCACCGCAAAGGCGAGTGCCTGAGTGTTCAGATTGGCCGAAGTCGCCACGAGAATCACCTTCTCGGCATCGTCCGGATAACGGGTCATCCAGTTGACGACCTGCACGCCGCCGTAGCTGCCGCCGATGATCGCGGCAAGTTTCTTGACTCCAAGTTCCTTGAGCAGCAGACGGAAGACATCGACCGCATCGTCAAAGCTGTATTGCGGAAACGCCGAGCCGTAGGGACGCCCAGTTTCGGGATTGGTGGACATGGGCCCTGTCGTTCCCGAACAGCCGCCGAGCACATTGGCGCAGACGACGTGATAGATGTTCGTATCGATCGCCCGTCCGGGACCGACCATACCCTCCCACCAGCCGCTGGGCTTTTCCTCGCCAGGACGAATTCCCGCGACGTGACTGTCGCCCGTCAGCGCGTGAGTAATGTAAACGGTGTTGTAGCCGTTGTTCGGCGCCCCGCATTCCTCGTAGGCAACCTCGATTTCCTTCAACACTCCGCCATAGGCGAGCTTGAAACCGTCCGCCCCGAGCGGCAGCTTCATCTTCTTGAGTTCAACTATTCCAACGCCTTCGTTCATTTCGCTGTATTATACCATAAATGACTGCTACAAAAGCGCATGTCAGCCATTATTGGCCGCGGTTAGCGCCTCAAGTTCGGTGGCGGCTTCCTCCCAGTCGGCGGTGTAGCGGTCGATCTCAAACTGGAGCGTGCGCACCTCACGATTCTTAGCGGCAAAATCAGTATCGGGCTTCGGATTGAAAAGCTCTTCGGAAGCTGCATCGAGCGCCGCCTGCAACTCTTCGATCTTCTTCTCCGCCGTCTCAACCCGCTTCTTCAATTCCTTCACCTTCGGCGCAATCTTCGCCCGCTCGGCCGCCCGCTGCTGCCGAAGTTCGCGAGAAGAAAGTTTAGAAGGTTGAGAAAGTTGAGAAGGTTGAGAGAGTTGAGAAGGTTGAGAGGGTTGAGAAGGTTGAGAGGTTCCACTCTCTTTCTTCTCACAATAATAATCGTAGCCACCCGGGTACTGCCGAAGTCCGTCGCGACTAATTTCGAGGACGCTGGTGGCGACTTCGCGGACAAAGTCAATGTCGTGCGAAACGAGAAGAATCGTCCCCTTGTACTGCTTGAGTGCATCCTGCAATAGACGCCGTCCGTCCATATCAAGATGGGTCGTCGGTTCGTCGAGCAGCAGGAAGTTCGGTGCAGTCAGGAAGAGTCGCAGGAACGCAAGGCGAATCTTCTCACCACCGGAGAGCACCCCTGCCGGCTTTTCAACATCGTTCTCGTCAAAGCCGAAGGCGCCGAGCTGGTTGCGGAAGACCTTCTCGGGACCTCCCCCGTGGGCATCCCACGCATTCTTCGCATTGCGATAGACGCTTAAGTCCGGTGGAATTGTCTCGGCAAACTCCTGTGAAAGATAACCGGGCACGACATTGTGTCCGAGCACCGCCTTGCCCTCGCTCGGTTCGCGCGTGCCCGCGATAATGCGCATCAGCGTCGTCTTGCCGAGTCCATTGTAGCCAATCAGCGCAACCTTATCGCCGCGCGTGATGTTGAACTCCAGTCCACGGAAGACAAACCGCGGCATTTCATACGCAAAGCCCAGGTTCTCGCAGCGGAACATCTCAATGCCGCTCGGCGGCGGTTCAGCAAGGCGGAGACGTCCTGAATTGGTATAGCGCTTGGGCAACACGATCCGCTCTTCGTCGATCTTGTCAATGAGCTTCTGCCGCGATTGCGCCTGCGCGGCCTTTGTCGCCTGAGCACGGAAGCGGTCCACAAACCGCTGAAGCTGTTCGCGGTGGTGGTCCTGATTCTCCTTGGCCGCCTTGAGATGTTCGTACCTGACCTCGCGCTCGGTGAGATAATAATCAAGATCGCCTTCATATCTCGTCACGGTGCCGGCATCCACCTCGACCGTGATGTTCGTCAAGGTCCGCAGCAGATAGCGGTCATGCGAAATGAGCATGAGCGTACCATCGTAAAGTTTAAGAAACTTCTGCAGCCAGTCCACCGCCGGAAGATCAAGATAGTTGGACGGTTCGTCGAGCAGCAAAAGATCCGGCTTTGACGCGAGAACACGCGAAAGTTCCGCGCGCATGCGCCATCCACCTGAGAACGATTTAAAGGGTTTTGAAAACTCCTCAACCGTAAAGCCAAGACCCCCCAACGCGATCTTCACCCGCGTTTCGATATCATATCCACCGAGGTGCTCGAATTTTGTCTGAAGGTCACCGAGTTCGTGGAGGAGTTGTTGAGAGAGTTGAGAGGGTTGAGAAAGTTGAGAGGGTTGAGAGAGTTGAGAGGTGTTGTAGAGGGTGTCCTCCAGTTCGTGGATGCGCGCTTCCATCTCGGAAAGTCCAGGAATGCCGCGAAGCGAATACTCAAGCAACGTCTCGTCCGGAGTATCGGGTTCGGGATTCTGCCGCGTAAAGCCAATGCGCGGCGAATTTTCAATGATCAGCTCTCCGGTGTCGGTGGACATCTCACCGAGAATGATTTTGAACAGAGTCGACTTTCCACTTCCGTTTGGACCAACCACACCTACACGATCGCCCTTGTTGACACGAAACGTGACATTTGACAGAACGTTCTGATGTCCGTAATGAACTGAAATTCCCTGAAAGTCGAGCATGAGATGAGAAGCGAAGAGAGGTGATGAGAAGTTAGGGTGTGAGCCAGATGGTGCGGGCGGAGGGATGATGAGCACGGATGTATGCCTCTGCCTTTTCGCGTCCGAGAATGAAACAGATGGTTGAAAGTCCATCGGCAATCATCGCACTTCCGGGATGAATCACCGTCACCGAATAAGGTGCATCGGTCACCGAGGATCCATCACGTCCGTCCTTTATGTGATCGCCGCGGAAATACTTTGCACTGGTCGCACACGCCTCTCCCGCCGAAAGCGTGAAGACCGTCGGCTCGCGGCCTTCGGAATATACAGCCGTCTGCCAATTGCCGCCGATCGCCTTGAGATTTCCGCCAAGATCGATGAGAATGCGATTGGTCTGAGCGGCCTTCACAATCCGTTCTGCAGCAAGATCAACGGCAAAGCCCTTGGCAATGCCACCGAGGTCAAGCGTTCCCTTGCCGCGCCACCGCGGATTGAAAACGCCTTTTGATTCTTCGCGAAGACGAATCGCCATTCGATAGCAATCGCGAACGAGAGGATTGCAATCGTAAAGAATCTCACCATCGCTCTTACTCGCGAACCGAGAAAGCTCGCTCTCGGGATCATGCGCATCAAGAAGTCGCTCGACTTCGGCAAAGACCTCCTTGACCGAGGCAACCGCCTCCTCCATGCCCTCTCCGTCGCCCTGCCACTGCACCGCGGCAATCGTACCCATGACCGGCCACTCTACACGCTCAATCTCGTTTCGTCCGCAACCGCAGACGAACATCAAAGCCACGAGCAAAATAGAGTTTATCAAGCGCATAGACAAAAAAGAAGCGCGGCCCTTTTGAAGCCGCGCCCTCGTTCCTTGAACCGGGTGAAAGAGAAAACAGGTAATGTCTGCGCGAGGTTTCACCTTGGGATTGAGTTGAAGTTTTCAGTTGAAGTTGAAGAACGGAGTTTAACGTCCTTTCTCGAACTCGAACTCTTAACTCGAACTCATCTCCCTATCTCCTTAGAA
>DCIL01000080.1:0-2549 GCA_002315875.1 Verrucomicrobia bacterium UBA1727
CTCCTTGTGTGTTAGTTGTTGACGATTGAAAGACATTGGTCATATCCTGCTTTGCACGTAACCGTCGTCATTACTTCCGTGGTAAAGCGTCATGACCGTATTATATCATAATCGCAATCGCCCTTCTCAGATCACGATGTTGTCGATGAGACGGGTTTTGCCGCAATAGGCCGCGACCAGCACCGCAACGCCTTTGCCGAGTTTCTTGACGG
This sequence comes from Verrucomicrobia bacterium UBA1727, assembly GCA_002315875.1. Classification (GTDB taxonomy): domain Bacteria; phylum Verrucomicrobiota; class Kiritimatiellia; order RFP12; family UBA1067; genus UBA1067. The sequence continues at coordinate 213 of DCIL01000080.1, forward strand.
GCTTGAGCGTTTCAACATCGACCGCCTCGACGTAATCGACCTTGAGCCCGGCCTGGGTGAGTTTCTTCACGACGGACGAAAGACGCTGCGCCGGATTCGCCTTCAGCTCCTTGAGCGAACGCGAAATCGCCAATGCGCGCGTCTTCTCCTCATCGCTGAGATAGGTGTTGCGAGACGAGCGGGCGAGCCCGGACTTCTCGCGCACGATCGGCGCGACTACTATATCAAGATCGAAATTGAGGTCGCGAACCATGCGCTTGATGATCTGCGCCTGCTGGAAATCCTTCTGTCCGAACACCGCGAAATCGGGATGCGCCAGATTGAAGAGCTTGGCAACGACCGTGCAAACTCCGCGGAAATGTCCTGGACGCCGCGCGCCACAAAGCCCCTGCGAGAGCTGTTCCTCGTTAATGTAGACGGAATGGTTCTCGAGGTACATGTTCGCCGGCGTCGGGAAGAAGATCGCCGTCGCGCCGGCCGCCTTGCACTTCTCGTAATCGGCCTTCTCGTCCCGAGGATACTTCTCGTAGTCCTCGCCGGGACAGAACTGCACGGGATTGACAAAGACCGAAACGATTATCTCGTCGGCCTTCATCGCCTTCGCCTTGGCTATGAGCGAGAGATGTCCCTCATGGAGATAACCCATTGTCGGCACCAACGCGATCTTCGCGCCCTCGCGCTTGCGCAGCGCCGCCCATTTCTGCAACTTCTTCGGATCCTTGAATGTCTTCATTTTCGCATTCCTTCAAGGCGTATTATACTACACTTCGATCGAGCCGAACAACTCGCCGCCTCACGCAGTTTTCGCAGCGGCGCGGAGAATGTCAACACTGGCCGCCGGAATGCGGCCGAGCGGATCGGGTCCGACATTCAGCAGATAGTTCGCGTGACGCGCGGCAAGATGCTCACGGATGCGGCGGATATCCTTCGCACTCTTCCACTTCTGATCATGCGGCTTGTAGCCCCAAGTGTCATTCAGCGTCGCCGGCGTCTCAAAGAGCATTCCCGACTTGTCGTCATTCGGAATCTGATTGTCGCCGGCAGACGTATAGTCGCACTTGCCGCAACCGATGCGCGAATTGATGAGGCACCCCGGCTGGAGTTTGCGCACGAGGTCATAGAGCTCGTTCGATTGCGCCTTCGTCGGCGTAAAACCGATGTCAAACCAGATGAGACACAGGTCTCCGTACTGCGTCAGGATCTCCCGCACCTGCGGCTTGGACTTCTCCTCGAAATAGCGGGTGAAATTCTTCTTCGACTTGTCCGGAAAATCCCAATCGTTCGTCCATCCGGCAACGCCTCCGCACCAGGTCTTGCCCTGGTTGTAGCCACCGCCGTCTTTCTCGTGCCAGTCGAGATCCTGCGAGTAGTAAAGGCCGAGTTTGAGTCCGTGCTTGCGACAGGCCTCGGCGAGTTCACCGACGACATCCCGCTTGAACGGAGTCGCGTCAACGATATTGAACTTAGAAACCTTCGAATGATACATCGCGAAACCATCGTGATGCTTCGAGGTGAAAACGAGATACTTCATACCGGCATCGCGTGCGATCTGCACCCATTCGTCGGCGTTGAACAGCTGCGGATTGAACGATTTGGCGAGCGCCCCGTATTCGGCGTTCGGAATGCGGAAATACTGCTGCGCCCACTCACCGATCAGCGACTGTGCCATACGCTTGCCCTTCCACTCGCCGCCAATGAGCGAATAGAGTCCCCAATGAGCCATCATGCCGTATTGGGCCTCGCGGAACCACTTCTTGGCCGCCGCGAGCGCCGGATTGTCCTCAGCACCGAAAACCGGTTTCACACCCATCGCGGCAAATGCCGCCGCTCCACCTATGAATTCCTTACGCGTCATGGTCATTGTCCCTCATGTTCTATTGAAATTTCAATGCGCTTCCAGCCAGTTGTCGCCGATGCCGACGGACACTTCGAGCGGAACGCCAAAATCAAGGGCGGACGACATCTCGCGGCGGACGATATCCGCCACGCGGTCGGCTTCCTCACGCGGCACATCGAAGACGAGTTCGTCATGGATCTGCAAGACCATCTTCGCACGCAGTCCGGACGCCTTGAGCGCGGCATCGACCTTGACCATCGCGACTTTGATGAGATCTGCCGCACTACCCTGAATCGGCGTGTTGATCGCATCACGTTCCGCGGCCTGTCGCGCCGTCGCATTGCGGGAATTGATATCCCTCAAGGTTCGCCGCCGACCAAGCACGGTCTCGGCATAGCCCTTCTCCCTTGCCTTCGCGATTGCCGCGGTCATGTACTCGCGAACCTTCGGATAGAGTTTGAAATACGTATCGATGAGATCCGCCGCCTCCTTGCGCGGCA
>DCIL01000080.1:2562-22336 GCA_002315875.1 Verrucomicrobia bacterium UBA1727
CGGCACCTTGAGCCGCTGGGAGAGTCCGAACGCAGAGATGCCGTAGATGATGCCGAAATTGACCATCTTGCACTTCGAGCGCTGTTCGGGAGTCACGAAAGCCGGCATCACGTCGTAGACGCGGCTCGCCGTATCGCGGTGAATATCCTCGCCGCGACGGAACGCCTCAAGCATCGCCGCATCCTTTGCAAACGCCGCCATGATCCTGAGCTCGATCTGCGAATAGTCCGCAGAGATGATGACGTGGTCCTGATCCCGCGCTACAAACGCCTTTCGAATCAACTTGCCGCGCTCGGTACGAACCGGGATGTTCTGCAGATTGGGATCGGAGGACGAGAGGCGTCCCGTCTCGGTAAAGGTCTGCGAATACGTCGTATGCACCCTTCCATTCTGATCGATGAGCGTCGGCAACTTATCCACATAGGTCGACTTGAGCTTCGTGCAGGCACGATACTCGAGAATGAGCGGAATGATCGGATGAGAATCTGCAATCTTCGAGAGCGTCTTCTCGTCCGTCGCCCATTGTCCAGTCGAGGTCTTCTTCGAACCGGAAAGTCCGAGCCGATCGAAAAGCAATGTGCCGAGCTGACGGGGACTATCGGGATTGAAGCCGGGTTCGGCGTATTCGAGAATGGACTGCGTCAGCGTCAGGATCTCGCGATCGAGTTCGCGGCCGTACTCCTTGAGCGCCGCGGTGTCGATCTTCACACCCTCGCGTTCCATCTCGATCAGCACCTTGACGAGACGTTCCTCAGTCTCGAGCGCGGACGATTCAGCGGCCAGCGGACGCAGCGCATCGTCAAGCCGCAATGTGACATCGGCATCCTCCGCGGCATAATCGCGAATCTGTTCCGGCTTCAGCGCCGCCATCGAAAGCTGTTCCTTGCCACGCTCCTTCTGTCCGATCAAATCGGTAATCGGAATCGGCCGATAATTGAGATATTGTTCGGCGAGCGCATCCATTCCGTGCCGCGCCGCGGCATCGAGGCAATAATGCTCGATCATCGTATCCCGCGGCGGATTCGCGAAACCGATGCCGTAACGATGCAGCACCGAACGGTCGAACTTGCCGTTGTGCGCAACGAGAATCTTCAACGGATCGGCGAAGAGCGGACGGAAGATGTCGATCAAGTCAGCGATAACATACCAGGCGCGTCCGCCGCCTACGGCAAAGGAAAAACCTACCAGACGACACTTGTGACCGTCCGTCGAGTCCCCCTCCTCTCCGGCCGCGGTCTCGGTATCGAAGGCGATGCGCTCGTGCTTCATCAGTTCGGAAAGCAGCGCCTTCGCCCCATCTTCAGTGTCGACAAGCTGATAGTCGTGAGGATATGTGTCAATCGTCTGCTGCGGCTCACTGGACGTTTCAGCGCCAGCTGTCGCTGCGACCTCGCCAGTGTCGATTCCGAAATCCTTCGCGAGCCGGTTTAGCTCGAACTTCGCACAGACCGCGGCAAGCTTCTCCTTGTCCACACCATTGAGACGATAGGCCTCCCAATCCGGATCGATCGGAACGTCCGTCCGTATCGTGGTGAGAAACTTGGACATCTTCGCGTCCTCGCGACCGTTGAAAACCTTTTCCGAAAGCTTGCCCTTGATCTCTGGCTGATGCTCGATGATGCCTTCGACATCGTGATACTTCGAAAGCAAATCCGCCGCGGTCTTCTCGCCGACGCCGCGAATGCCGGGTATGTTGTCCGAAGCGTCTCCTGCAAGTGCGAGATAGTCAATCATCTGACGCGGGGACTCGAGATGCCAGTGTTCGCACACCTTCGCTTCATCATAGATCTCCGCCTTGTCGCCGGCATGAGCGGGACGATACAACCGCACTCCCGGACGCACGAGCTGCGCGGCATCCTTATCCGGAGTCGCCATATATACATCAAAACCCGCCGCGGCCCCCTTCACCGCCAGCGTACCCATTACGTCGTCCGCCTCGAATCCCTCGACCTTCACGACCGGAATCTTCAGCGCCTCCGCAAGTTCGAAGGCATACGGAATGTTCGCAGCGAGATCTTCCGGCATCTTCTGCCGCTGCGCCTTGTACGGCGGATACGCCTCGTGGCGGAAAGTAGGACCGCCCGGATCCATCGCCAGCACCGCGTGTGTCGGCTGTTCGCGCTTGAGAATCGACTGAAGTCCCGCAACGAGTCCGAGCAGTGCCGAAGTATTTATGCCCGAGGTGGTCATCCGCGGATTCTTGAGGAACACGAAATGTCCCTTGTAGAGGAACGGCATCAAATCGATTATGAAGAGCTTACGCTGAGACATGATCACTCCATTGTTATGATGATGCAAAGTTTTTATCGACCGTCATCACCGCTTCAAGCAACGTCCTTACCGTCGGACACACCGCCGCAAGGCGTTCGAAGGAATGGCCGCCGACGGACACCAGCACGCAGTCGATGCCGAGAGCATCGGCGACTTCCAGGTCATGCAAGGCGTCCCCGATCAGAACTGCCCGCGGACGCCCCACCGCTTCGTAAAGTTCGCGCGCTCGATCGAGTTTGCTGCCTCCGTCGAGATTATCGGACCCGTAGACCTTGGCGAAGTACCTTCCGAGACCGTATTTGGCAACATCGCAATCGAGTTTGTCCTGACGCAAGGCGGAAATGATGCTCTGCTCGAAACCGGCCGCCTTCACCCGTTCGAGCGCGGTAATCGCTTCGGAATTAAGTTCCGCGGGCTGTCGGGAATATTCTTCGTGATACTCAAAGGCCAGGGCGTCCCACTCGCTATCAGGAACGTCCATGCCGATGCGCCGATAGAAGTCACGCGCCGGAAACGAAAAGTATTCACGGAAGAAATCGTAGGTCACCGTGGCGAGGCCGCGCTTAGTAAGCATCGAATTGAGCGCCGCCACGCAGGCGTGGGTGTCGTCCAGCAGCGTCCCGTTCCAGTCCCAGAAAACATGGAGATGTCCGCTCATTTTGATCCAGTGTAGGCGGCGGACGAAAACGGCGGCGTGTCGGTGCGACCTTCGCGCCAGGCGCGGACCGCTTCCGCCCTTGCCTTCATCACCGCCTCGCGTCCGAGTCCAGCAGGTTCGTAATAGCGCCGCCCGAGCAGCGCTTCCGGCAGACAGCTCATCTTGGCGATCTTCTCCTCGGTGCTGTGCGCGTAGGTGTAGCCCTTGCCGTAATCCAACGACTTCATCAGTCGCGTAGGCGCGTTGCGGATGTTGAGCGGGACCGGTTCAGCCATCATGTTGAGCGCGTCCGCGGCAGCCGCATTGTACGTCGCCTCCATTGAATTGGACTTCGGAGCGAGCGAAAGATATACGACGATCTGAGTGAGGTGAACGTTACACTCGGGCACGCCGAGATTATGGCACGAATCCCAGACTGCATTGGCAAGCAAAAGCGCATTGGGATCGGCAAGCCCCACGTCTTCACTTGCGAAACGCACGCAGCGACGGGCGATGTAGAGCGGATCTTCCCCGCCTTCAAGCATACGCGCGAGCCAATAGACGGCGGCATCCGGATCGGAGTTGCGCATCGACTTGTGAAGCGCCGAAATTATGTTGTAATGCTCTTCACCATTGCGGTCATACATCAGCGACTTGCGTCCGAGCGCCTGCGTGAGCACCTGATCGGTAATCTCCGGCTTGCCGTCCTTGCCGAAGTCGGCGTTCGCCACCGCAGTCTCCAGGGTGCCGAGCGCATTGCGCGCGTCGCCGCCGGAGAATACCGCGATCTTGCGAAGTACATCATCCGTCGCCTTAACCTCGAGCTTGCCGAGTCCACGCTCAGATTCAAGCGCGCGGCGCAGCAGCGAAACGAGATTCTCTTCGGTGAGCCCCTTGAGCACGAAGACCTTGCAACGTGAAAGCAGTGCGGAGTTAACCTCGAACGACGGATTCTCGGTCGTGGCACCGATGAGGATTATCGATCCCTGCTCGACATACGGAAGGAAGGCGTCCTGCTGGGCCTTGTTGAAGCGGTGAATCTCGTCCACGAAAAGTACGGTACGGATTCCCACCCGTCTTCCGGACTCCGCCCGCGCCATGATTTCCTTGATTTCCTTGATACCGCTCGTGACCGCCGAATAGTTGACGAACTCGGCCTTGGTGGCATTCGCGATCACGTTCGCAAGCGTGGTCTTGCCGACGCCGGGCGGACCCCAGAGAATCATCGAGGGAATCTGATCGCGTTCGATCATCGTCCTTAATAGCATCCCCTTGCCAACGAGATGCTCCTGTCCGACGAACTCCTCCAGCGACGTCGGACGCATCTTCGAGGCGAGCGGTTCCGGTGCCTCGTCCGCGCCGGAATTGCCCAGCCCCTCGATAAGCGACATCTGTCTCATGATTTCTCTTGCGTATTATACCAAATTCAGGAAAGCAGCTCGGATAGATCGGCGGCCGTAAGTTTTTCGAGAACGGCGGCATCGGTGGTGGATACGGTGGCGTTGATCACGGCCTGCTTGCGACGCTGAAGCTCGAGGACCTTCTCCTCGATCGTGCCCTCAGCGATCATCTTCATCACGTAGACGGTCTTCTTCTGTCCGATACGGTGCGCGCGATCCGTCGCCTGATCCTCAACGGCGGGATTCCACCACGGATCGTAATGCATCACCATATCCGCCCCGGTTAGGTTGAGTCCAGTGCCGCCGGCCATCAGCGAAATGAGGAAGACGGGAATGGACGGCGTGCGGTTGAAGCGATTGCATTCGCCGAGACGATCCTTCGTCGAGCCGTCCAGATAGCAATACGGTATGCCACGTTCCTTCAACGCCTCGCCCAGCAGTTCGAGCGTGCCCACGAACTGCGAGAAAACGAGAATCTTGTGTCCGCCCTCGATGGCGGACTCGAGTTGCTCGAGAAACGCCTCGCGTTTGCCGCGGCTCGAAAGTTGCCTGAGCTTCATCAGCATCGCGAGAATCTCGAACTTCGACTTGGCGAATCCCTTCGCCTTGACGAGTCCGCCCGCCGCGGTGCGCGTCTTCGCAAGGGCATCGTTATACTCGCGCTGGGACTCGTCATCGAGGGGACAATACGAGACCTTAACGATCTTATCCGGTAGATCCTTCGCCACCGTCTTCTTCACGCGGCGGAGCATAAACGGATCGATCCTGCGCTTGAGATCGAAAAGGAGATCTTCCGCACCACCCGCCTTGATCGGTTCCTCGAAAGTCGCCTTGAAAGTCGTATGGTCGCCGAGATAGTCCGGCATCAGGAAATCAAAGATCGACCAGATGTCCATCACCGAATTCTCCACGGGCGTACCTGTGAGCGCCAGCCGCCGGCGGCACTTGAGCATCTTCACCGCCTTCGCATTCTTCGTCTCGGCATTCTTGATATGCTGCGCCTCGTCAATCACCACGGCGGAAAACTCATGATCATACCACGCCGTCTCGAAATCCCGCTGCAAAAGCGCGTAAGAAGTGATGACAATGTCAGCGGAATCGATGCACTTGAAGTCATTGGCGCGATCGGGACCGGATATCACGAGCGTCTTCAGCCACGGCGTGAATTTCTTCGCCTCGGCCTCCCAGTTGCGGACGAGCGAAGTGGGACAGATGATGAGAGAGGGTTGAGAAGGTTGAGAGAGTTGAGAGGGTTGAGAGGGTTGAGAGGGTTGAGAGGTGGAGAGGGAGAGCCAGGTCAGAGTTTGAAGAGTTTTGCCAAGTCCCATCTCATCTGCCAGAAGTCCCGCATAGCCAGAGTCCTCCATAAACCTCATCCAGTAGACGCCTTGCTTCTGATAGGGACGCAACACGCTCTCGAGTTTCCCCAGCGCCACCGGCTCGTATTTCGCCTCTCCGGACGAATCGCCCATCTGCTTGGCCCAATCGTTCGTATAGCGATCGGTAGTGTCAAGGCAATCCAGGAGGTCGAAGGACTTCGCAACGTAAGGAGCGTAAACCCCATTGTACCGCACCCATCCCTCCGGCGCCTCACCACGTCCGAGCCGACAACCGGACAGCACCGTGGAAATGCCCTTGATGGCACTATCATCAAGAAGCACCACCTGTCCGTCCCTCAGAATGTAGCCATCGCCACGATTAACGGCCGCCTGCACCTCGAGCGGAGAGATCTCGACACCTTCCGCATCAAAGGTGACCTTCACGTCGAAATCGCTGCCGACCTTTCGCACGTACACATTCGGCAACACCATCGGCATCGAGTTAGCAAGCTGTTCGAGCGATCCCGCAAGTTCGATGATCCATCCCTTACGGGCGAGCGCGGGACGGCCCGTGCCCAGAAAATTAAGCACCTTCTGCTGGTCGATCGTATAGAGCTTCAGGTCCCCTTCCTTGTATCCGGGCTCGAAGCCATATTTCTTAACCTCTTCGAGGGCGGCCTGCTCCGCCTTGATGGAACGCACGTAACGCACCTGATCGTCTTCGGGACACGGCAAGTAGACGGTGCGGTCGGACTGAATGGAGCACGCTGGAAAATCTATCTCACCGTACCAGGCGTCGACGGCGATGGAGAGCGAAGCACGCGAACCCCAGACGGTCGCATAGAACTTCGGCGTCATCTCCACTTCGATGAAATCTCCCTCTTCTTCAGGCGCCTCCTGCCAGTCCTCTTCCTTCAGCGTCGCTTGCTGCCGCTCGACTTCGTCCGCCTCCATCGCCCAAAGCGCAATGCCAATCGCGACCACATGCGGGCAGATCATTCCCTGCTTCTGATTGGCGTAGCACGGACAGCGCGAGGTGATGCGTCCCTTCTCCTCGAGCTTGAAACCCGTCTTCATGTCGTATCCCGGCTGACGGATCTTACCGGTCACTTCCAGCGTCTCGTCATCATAATGAACATCGAAGACGTCGTTTGAATTGCAATACGACAGGGCCTGATTAAAGACCTCCTGTCCACCCCAGGCGATTATCTCTTCGCGAGTTATTCCCGAAAGTATCATTTGACCACAAATGCGAAAAACGGAGAGGACGACTTGATTTCCACCCGTTTCGCCGAAGTGCGATTGAGCGTCGCACAGTAAAGGTTCCTGAACTCGACTCCTTCGAGCGGCCATTCAAGTCCGCTCGAGTTCATCTTTGCCGCGGTATCGGTCGTGAAGACTGAAATCGGTGAGCCGACGGCCAGCGAAAGACGGATGCGAAACGAAGCACGATTGTTTTCAGCGGGAATGAATACGCCCTCATCGGTCACGACCTCGATTCCCGCTTCCATGGCGCGAAAAACATTACCGAGCGAATGATCCTCTCGCTTTCCCGTGGCACCAACTATCACAAGATTCTTCCATCCGCGAGTGCGGCAGAAATCGATCGCCTTCGTCAGGTCATTGGTATTTTGATCGAGGACGCAAACGACCTGCTGATGCGCGTCCAAAGTTTTCGCCGGCTTCCTCTTGATCGAATCGAAGTCGCCAATCACAAAATCGGCCCGCCGCCTCATCCGCCGCCAGAGCACGTCCGCCGCGCCGTCACAGGCGACGATGCGCGCGGCGGATGCAAGAAGCCGACGCGCTTCCCCTCCTTTGCGGGGAAACGCGCCGTTAGCGAGAATAACCGTCCGCCCGCTCACTATCTTAGAAGTAACCACCCTTGTCGATGATCTCGCTGATCGTGTCACCCTGACGAACCCACGAGAAGATGTCCACCTCGTTGCGCTCGATTCCCTCGGCACGCAGGAGCACATCGTAGGCAATCTCGCGCGGAATGCAGATGACACCGTCGATGTCGCCCATGATGATGTCACCGGGACGCACCGTGACCTTGCCGATCTTGACGGGGGTCTGGTAGTGAGTGATCATGCAGCGACCGAGCGATCCGTTCGAGACGCGGTACTTGTAGAAGATCGGGAACGGCTGTTCGAGGATCTGCTTCGTATCGCGAATACCGCCGGCGATGACCGCGCCGCGGATTCCCTTCGAGATCGCCGTTGCGGTCATCACGCCGCCCCAGAGCGAGGCCTCGACGTCCGAGGAGGTGTCCCACACGACGACGCCGTTCGGCTTGAAGTCATCGAGCATCTGCGCGCGGAAGGTCATCTCGCCTTCGATCATGCAGTTGGGCGCGCTCTTCACGGTGAACGCCTCGCCGCAGAGCACCATCTCGTCGCGCAGCGGCATGATGTCGTGCGGAAGATTCTGATCCAGAAGCGTCAGCTCGCGCATGACGTCGTTCACGCATCCGGTGTAGAGCTTCTCGAAGCGTTCGCAGAGTTCCTTGGTGGGAATCGGAAAATCGTTCGTCGGAATGTGCTGACGCTTGGCGATCAGCTTGTCGAGTTTCATGAGTCCGGCCTCTTTGGCCTTGCTGCGCATATTTGCTAACGATGGCATTATGTTGTTCCTTTGTTATCGGTTGATAGAATTGTTCTTGGAAAATTCACAGCCGCAGTACGACTGACGGTAAAGTCCGAGTTCGGCGGATCGCACGAGGGATTTCTTGAAGCCCTCGCGCTTCTTGAAATTCTCTTCGAGGAAAACCGCACCGCCTGAGGCCTCGCGTCCCGCGGCAAACACGCTCTCGCTGACCTTGTGCGGCGAGACCGTGAGCGAAGTGGTGAACTCGCCGAATCCGCGTGATACCGCAAAGGCCGCGGCCTTCGCGAGATTATAACGGAAACAGCGCTCGCAACGCCTGCCGCGCTCGGGCTCGTTCTCGAAACCGGCGGCGACCTCGCGAAGCCATTCCTCGTGATCGTAGGGCTCGGCGAAGATCTCGACCCCATCCGCCTCGGCGAGCTGCCTCGCCGCTGCGAGTCGCCGATCGAACTCCTCACGCGTGTCGATATTGGAATTGGCGAAATACATGACGACCTCGCGCCCCAACTCCTTCAAGCGGGGAACGCAGGCACTGGCACAGGGTCCGCAACAACTATGGAGCAAGCAGGTCACTTCACCTCTACGAGCTTCTCGCACTGCTTGCCAGAAGCATCCTTCCAGCTGAGGCGATACTTGCCGCGGAAACCACGGAACGCGACCTTCCGCTCTTCACCTTCAACCTTCACCTTCAGATTCGTCTTCCATTCGCGATTGATGAGATCGTTCATTGCAAAGTAGGCGGTCTTGGGGCGCATGTCGCGCGTAAAGATTCCGGAAATGCTCGGCTCACCCGGCGCACCGCAATCGTCCACCACGTTCCACCAGGTGATTCCGTTCATCTTCTCGACCGCGAACCAAGCGCGATAGCAGTTGCGCATGATGATCGCCTGCACCATCTGTCCGCGCTTGGAATTGTCCGGCGCGGTGATGGTGATTTCGGAAAGATGAATGGGACGCTTTCCGGCGACCTTCATGATGGATGCGAAACGCTCGGCAATGGCGCGAGGACGCAGATGTGCAGGACCCGACCCTGCGGCGATCTTCACCGATTCGGCCGGATCAAAGAGATGCATCTGGGATCCGACGACATCGAAGTCCGCCCCATGTGCGACCAGATCGGCGATCTGTCCGGGGAAGGCCTCCATATTGTATTCGTTCACATTGAGCCAGGCATCCTTCTTCATGTACTTGCGGGAGAGCACGATCGCCTGGTAGGCGTAATTGGCGGGCATGAGTCCATACCAGCTCAGCGTGACGGGAAGATTGTTGAAGGCAGAACTCTCGCCCTCCGGCCACGTCAGTTTCGCGCCCCGCGCCCAGTCGGTCGCGGACTCGTTGACGACATCCCAGCTATCGACGCGGCTGCCGTAGCGCTTGCCGATTTCGGCGATGCGCCGCTCGTAGAAATCCTTCTGCGCCTTGACGTAAGTCGGCACCAGCGCGGCAATCTGCTGCGCGGTGAGACGCTTGTAGATCTTAGCCCAGGCGCCGGACCAGCTCACCTCCGTCGGATCGCTCATGTCCTTAACGCCCATCGGCTGGCGGAAGTCGCGACGCGGCAACTTGACGCCCGTCGCCTGTTCGAGCGCGAACTTTTCGTTTTCGGGACAAAAATCATCCCAGAGCCAGGTCGGCGTATGCCAGGAATTGTTGCCCCACACGAGGGGATGCCCGTGAATGCGGCAACCGCGCGTCTTAAGGAAGCTGACGACCGGATCGGGTGCGGGACGCCGCCAGTGCGCCTGATCCTTGGGCTGCGGACAGTTGTTCCAGAAGTTCTCGGTGTCTTCGTAACGTTCCTCGAAACGATTGGCATACGGATACTTCTCAAGCGTACGCCAGTAGAATGCCACCGTCGCGGAATTGAAAAGCGTTCCGTAAAGCTCCTTGTAGCGGTTGTTCCACTCGGTCTTGCCGAGCTGGTTGTAGTTGAAGATATGAGCACCGAAGAAAAACGCGTGCGTAAGCTGCTCGACCTTGACTTCAGTTCCAGCCGGAACTTCACCTTCCAAAATTACCTTGCAGTCGGCCTTACGATACTTCTCGATGTCCGCATCGATCTTCGCCTGCTCCGCGTCATTCCAGATCTGCCAGTATTTCTCGTTCATCACCGAACGATCGACCTTGAACGGCTCCGCAGCCACTGCAGAAAGACCAACCGCCGCCAATGAAACCAAAGCAACTACCTTCATCTATTTCCCTTTCAATCTTTCTTATCAAATATTTGCTCGTAGTCTATCAAAACCACCGCCTTAGGGCAAGCGCGATACCGCAGCACCTTCCTTGCGCCAGCAGTTGGCGGGGGAAATGGTGAAACGCGTCGCCTTGGCGATTTCAGCTCGCGAGAAGACACAATGGACCGGACCGCAATCGCACTCTGGCGGCAACATGATGCTTGGCGAATAGACACGCTTTTCGGACACCACCGCACCCTTCTCATCGAATGCCCGCACGACATAATCATGAGCACGCGGTGTTGTGGAAGTCGGATTCGCAACGGGGAAGGTCAATTCGATCTGATCCACCTTTTCACCACGACGATTGACTCCCGGACCCTTCGCAATACTGATTGCCGCACCGGAAGGAAACTCTGGCGCGACGCTCTCAGCCAGACGACGTGCGGACGTGCCTATCTTCACACGATCACGCGGCTGGACTGAAAGAACGAGATCTGGTCCCAGCGAGCGATTGAGTCCGAAATCGCGCCGCTCGAGCACTATCCGATCTCCGGATAGCGACATCACCATGCCGTGATGTCCCTGTTTATTGTCGATGCGTTTCATCTGCGAATTACGCGCGGGGTCGTCCTTCAACCAGGAAATGTCCACTCCATTCTCGTGCTGTCTGAAACAAGACGCATAGGCGAGCGAGGATGTATTGATGACCGTGTAGGAGCCGTCCTGCCAGACATTGCGATCATCGGTAAGCATGTAATGGGTATGACCGGAAAACGCCACCACATTCGGATACTTCGCGAGCACCGGTCCGTTATGTCCGCCATCGGCAAGGCAATCCATTCCCTCCTCGGCAAGATAAGTGCCGTGTATCCAGCGATGCTGGCTGTAGAAGAACGGACGGGACGGATCGGGCGCCAGTTTCGCAAGGACTGTATCGAGTCCCACAGCACGCGCCACGTTCTTCCGCGTGTGACTTGCCAGGACGAAATCATAGTCCTTTACCTTTGCAAGCCGAATCGGGGACCATTCCTCGCCGAAGCACTCTTCCCAAATGGTCTTACAAAGATCGCCCTCGGAAAGGGACGGCGGCACCTTGAGTCCGGCGGCAGCATAGATCGGCGTGAGGCGATCAAGGCGATAGAAGCGTGCTTCCGAATCGTGATCGCCGTAGTGCATGAGGTTGGCGACCTTGCGACCGAATTTGCCGCGGCCTCGCGGAAAGACCTCGTTCCAGACACGAGCCATCAACTCGAATTCGTCCTTAAGTCCAGTATCGGTAAGGTCGCCGGAGACGAGCACGCCGTCCACCTCACGCTCGCGGAAATACTCAAGCGCGCTGCGGAAGCGTTCCGCCGCAGGACTCGTCCGTGCGCCAGGTTTGAGGTTGATATGGAGGTCGCTCAAAAGCCCAAGCCGAAGGTCAGGAGCACAGCGGGGTGCACGGGGACCGCCCCCTACCATGGCGAGCGAGAAGGTACAATTAAGGAACTCGCGGCGATTCATAACTACCGCTCGAAAATCTTGACTTCGCCGCGTTTCATAACGGCCTCGTAACGCTTGCCGTCGCGACTTACGAGCGTGTGCTTGCCGGGCATCTTCGCAGCGACCGCGAACCATCCCGGACCCGCCAGCACCTGATCGCCATGCGCGGAATAGATGTGCACTCCCGCCTCCACCGCAAACTCACGCAGCAAGTCGGACGGCAGGAAATTGATCAAGCTCACGATTGCACGATGGTTTTCAAAACGCTTCGAGGCGACAGCCGCGCCGAGCGTCCTGCCCGGAGTATTGCGTAGCGACCCCTCGACATACCAGCCAAGCGGTTCTGCCGCGCTGTCGTTGAGGGTGAGCGAAGGATCGGACTTGCGGACGGTTCCATACGAGATGCGCCGTCCCCCGGGAAACGCCTCGACGATTCCGGAGTCGCGCGAATTGGAGAGCGCAAGCTTAATGCCGGTGAATTCGCTTGAGTACTGCGCACCGCACTTGCCGTCCTTGACGAATCCGGGCACGCCACAATAAACCACGGTGCGGCCATCCTTGCAAAGGTGCTTGCGAACCGCCTCGCGAAGTCCGTTCTCCGGAGCCGAGGCGTTCATCAGCATCGCCAGCCGATACTGCTTCAAGCGTCCGCTCTCCGCCAACAGCGGCAGATCCTCAAGGAGAAAAACGTCATACGGAGCGCCGACGGACGCAACCTCACTCAATTCGCGTCCAACGAGTTCGGTATACGAAAGGAGCGGTGCGACGCGGTCATAGTCAATGCTGCGTTCAGATACGAAAAGCGCGATCTCGGCGACACTACGTCGGTCGGAGAGATGGCGATCGGCGAACTCACGACAGGCACCCACGCTCGAAACGGTGAAATCGCGGTCCTTGGAATACCAGCCACCCGCAAAGAGATCCATCCACCAGACGATGCCTCCTTGCGAATAAGCGGTGAGGAAATTGCGACGGAGAATCGGGTCAGACTCGGCCACTGATCCCGAAACGCAGCTCCAGATTCCCTGTGCGGTATGATAGCGCGTATCCTCCTCGCCATAGTAGAACTTGCCGTGAAGTGCGATCGATCCGGGCAAGGTCTGAGCGATCGAAGTGCCACCGAGCTGCCGCGCTCCGTAATCGATAGGAGCGGCGATGAAGTCGACATCGGGACAATCCAGAACGCGCTTGAAGTCCTGATGCGCGGCGTTGAGGGACGACGTACCGTTCGCCGGAAGGCAGTAGTAGCCGTAGAACGCGCCGCAGACCTTGGTCCGTCCGTGTACCTTGAGCTCGTCCTTGACGATGCGAGAGATGAAGCAGACCGCATCGGACATCGTGCGACTGAGGTGACGTTCAAAATCAATTGCCGCGGCCTGTGCCTTGACCTTGGGATCAAGCATCCTTTTCGTATCGTTGTGATTGCGGCTGAGGAAGATCTCGGGATCTGGCAACGGTTTTCCGAACGATCTCTTCATTGCCTCGGAATAATCCACAACCGCGGTGCTCCAGTCGATCGCGTTCTCCGCGCAGGCGCAAAGTCCGGGATGATAACCGAACACGAGATGACTCCACTTCTTCTCAACATGGCGAATGACGCGTCTGATCGCCTTCTCCATTTCCGCACGCCAGAGTTCGGACGCGGGTGACGCCCAGGGACGCACCACGTATTTCGCGTCCGGAATCGAATACGCCTTGACGCACTCGCCTTCGTGCGCCTTGCGCCACCAGTCCGGAGTCGTAAGCCGAAGCCGCAACAGGACCTTCGCCGCGGGATCGGTCCGCTCGATCATCGAAAGCGTCTTATCGAGGAACTCCTCGGAAAGCTCGGTAAGTTGCGGAAAGTTGTTCTCGTAAGTTGTCGGCGCACCGGACGGATCGGGAATCGGCGGCGCACCCATGAAAGAATAGAGATGGACTCCCGCATCGCGAAACGCCGCGACATCCGCCTCGGTCATGCCGCGATTCCAGTGCATGGCACCGGTAGAAGGTTTGCCGTTGATCCAAATCGCCGGCGCCCCACCGAAGTCCTTCACTTCCGAGACAACCGGCTCTGCGGCACTAAGCGAAAGCGAACCGCCGAGCGCAACAACCAGCGCGAAAGAGTGGCGCGCACTCATTTCACAACCTCGATGATAGAGAAGCCCCACGGACCGAGCTTCGCGCTTGCACCATCAACGGACGATTTGACGTCCGCCTTCTTGGAGAGAAGCGGTTTCTCCGCCACTTTGCCGCGGACGCTGCGGTCGACCGCGTCAATTGCGATATAGCTCTTGACCGCTGCCTTGGTCGCCTTGAATTCAACCTTGCATTCGACCTCGGCCTTGCTCCAGTTCTGTACCACCAGAATCGTCTCATCCTTGAAGCGGCGAACGAAGGCCGTCACATCCTTATGAGAGGTCTTGAGCCATGTAAGGCCCTCGTCGCCGTTGATTGCGGTAAGAGCGGGACGCTTCACGCGCAGGGTGGCAAGCGATTTAACGAGGGCGTGACGGCTCTTGCCGGGCTCGCGCTCGAGCTGCGTCCAGTCCATCGGAGTCTTGCCGAACATCGAGTGTTTCTCATCCGCATCTGCCATCTCATTACCGGTGAAGAGCATCGGAATTCCATCAATAGTGAACATCCACACCAGCACCTGATCGACCTGGTCGTGTCCCCACTCCTTCTCGCGCCGCGGACGCGCATCGGTGGCGATATCGTGGTTCTCATAATGATTGACGAAGCGGGAACCGACCGGACACTGGCGGCAGCGATCGGTCCACGCCTGGGCGATGTAGGATGCCTTGAAGCCGGGGAACCATCCGTAATCCGCATCGAATCCCTTGTACTGATCGCAGACCGTGAAACCCTCGCAAAGGAGAATCGCGTGTCCCGCGGTCACTGCGTCCATCAGATCATGGGCATCGCACCAGAAGTCGAGCGGAATGCCATCGCCCACATCGCAGCGGAAGCCGTCGCAATTATAATCAAGAAGCAAGCTGCGAATGTTGCTGAGCAAGTACTCGCGCAACTTGGGCTCGGCAAAGTTGAGTTTCGGAAAGCGCCAGGGACCCTTCTTCACCGTTCCATCATCGTTCCACCAGGTGAACTCGGGATGCTCCCTGAGAAACGGCGCGGTGGGTCCGCAATGGAGATAAACGAGATCGAAGATGACGCACATACCGAGTTCGTGGGCGGTTGCGCAGAAATCCTTGAGATCCTGATCGGTGCCGTATTCCTCATCTACGTGGAAGTAGTCGGAGATGCGGTACTGGTTCTTGGGGTTGTTGAAGCCGCTCTTGATCTGCCGCGGAGACCAGAAGGACTTGTCCATATCGGCATCCATCTTGAAGACCGGAACGAGATAGGCGATGGTGACGCCGAGATCCTTGAGATATGGAAGCTTCTTCTCCGCCGCCTTGAGAGTGCCTTCGGCGGTGAAGGAGCGCGGCTGAATCTGATACATGACGCCGGAAGTGAACCACTTCGGTGACTTACGCGCGTTTTGCATCCAGGCATTGGCAGCTGAAGCCACCGAAGAAAAGAGAACTACAAAAGAACAACAAGCGTACAACAACAAGTTTCTCATATTATTTCCCACTTTCCCCTTTTCACTTTTCACTTTCCTTTTTCCCTTTTCACTTTCCTTTTTCCCTTTTCACTTTTCCTTTTTCCTTCTCCCCATCACCCTGGCAATGACAGCCCGCCGTCGACCTTGATTGAAGCGCCGGTGATGTAACGCCCGGCGTCGGACGCGAGCAGCAGCACGGTTCCTGCCGCATCTTCAGGATCAGCGTAGATATGCATCGGAATCGCAGCCGTCACCTTAGGTCCGTAAACCGGATCGGCAAGACATTCCTTGTTGCGGTCGGTATAGAACACGCCTGGCGCGACATTGTTGACGGTAATGCCTTCAGGGGCGAGCTGGCGGGCGAGGCCGCGCACCAGATTCTCCTGGGCGGACTTCGTCGCGGCATAGACGCACATGTCGGGATGTGGACGACTCTCGTTCACACTGCCGATGGTGATGAGGCGACCCCACTTCTGCGCCTTCATCTTCGGATACGAGCGCTGGAACATGCGGAGCGTGGCGAGGAAATTGACCTCGACTTCCTTACGCGCCTCATCAAGCGGGAACTGCGCCCAAGTGGTCTTCTGCTGAATGGACGCATTGGCGACGAGAATATCCGGCAGATTTCCCTCCGCCTCAAGCTTATCGAACCAGGCATCGACCGCGGCGGAATCGGCGAGATCGCAGACCTTCGTATTGTGGCGGATCACCTTCGCGCCGTATTCCTCGAGCGCGTCGCCGATGGCCTTACCGATGCCACGGGTGGAGCCGGTAACAACCGCCACCTTTCCGGTGAGATCAAACTTCTCCTTGAGCATGATTGAAATTCCTTTCTCAACGAACCGCACTCTGGCGCTGATAATAATCCTTTGTGGTCTTCCAGACGATGGGCGAGAGGAAGATGAGCGCAATCAGGTTCGGGAACGCCATGAGGCCGTTGAAGACGTCCGCGATTCCCCAGACCACGGAAACCGTGAGGTAGGGTCCGACGAAGACGACGGCGACATAGAGGAAGCGGAAGGCGCGGATGGCCCAGCGGCGATCGGAGCCGACCAGATACTCGAGGCACTTCTCGGAATAGAAGTCCCACCCGATGATCGTGGTGAAGGCGAAGAAGGTCAGCGCCATCATCAGGAAGAACGAGGCGATGACGCCGCTATGCGGACCGAGGAAGGAAAGCCCACGGCTGAACGCCTCGATGGTGATGTCGACACCCTTGAGTCCGAGGGACGGCTCCCACGCGCCGGTCACGACGATCGCAAGGCCCGTCATCGTGCAGATGATGATCGTATCAATGAAGGTTCCCGTCATGCAGACGAGGCCCTGACGCGTCGGCTCGTTCGTCTTCGCCGCGGCCGCGGCGATCGGGGCGGACCCGAGACCGGCCTCGTTGGAGAAGATGCCGCGGGCGATGCCCTTCTGCATGGCGATGAAGATCGTGCCGACCATACCGCCGGTGAAGGCGGTCGGATTGAACGCCGCGCGAACGATCAGCTCGAGGGCGCTCGTGATCTTCGAGAGATTGCCGAGCAACAGAAAGGCGATGATGATGACGTAGGAAATCGCCATGAACGGCACGACGACGGTCGAGACGCTCGCGATGCGCTTAAGGCCGCCGATGACTACGAGCGCGGTGCACACCGTGACGAAGAAGCCGGCGATCACCACCGGAATGGAGTAGGTCGTGCCGAACATCTGGATGCCGGTCGCCATGTTCAGAGGATCGAAGGCGGGATCGAAGAAGCGCTGCACCGCCGAGGTAATGCCGTGGATCTGCGTGATCGTACCGGTGCCCATGATACCGGCGAGCACTCCGAAGAACGCGAAGGCAATGGCGAGCGGCTTCCACTTCTTTCCGAGACCGCGCTCGATGTAGTAGAACGGTCCGCCGAGCACGCGTCCGTCAGGCAGCACCTCGCGATACTTGACCGCAAGGAGTCCCTCAGCATACTTCGTCGCCATTCCGAAGAACGCCGCGACCTCCATCCAGAAGAGCGCACCCGGGCCGCCGGTGCCGATCGCGGTAGCGACACCGACGATATTGCCGGTGCCGATCGTCGCGGAAAGAGCCGTGCAGAGCGCGCCGAACTGCGACACCTCGCCGTGCGTCTTGCCGCCCTCGCTTTCCTCTTCCGAAGAGAACATGATGCGGAAGGCGTTCTTGAGATTGAAAAGATGGGTGAAGCGGAGAATGCAAGTCAGAAGCAATCCAGTCACGAGAATGCCGGCGATGAGCGGCACGCCCCAGACATAGCCATCGACCTGATCCACCAGCGAAGTAAACGAAGTCAGCCAGTCACTGGTCGCCTCGACGGTGGCGGCCACGCTGGACGATTGCGCGGCTTCGGGAATGGATTTTACGGATTCGAGGGCGGTGCGGATTACTGCATTGGTCATGGGATTGTTTCCTTGGTGTTACACGATAATGTTATCAAGATCGGGAATCTTCGAGATGAGCCATCCGCGGCAGGCCGAAAGACGGTCCGCGGCACCCATCGAGACATCGAGTGACTCCGCGAAACGGGCGTACTCGTCGAGGTCGTTTCGCGTGAGGCGCGAGAAGAGTTTGGACATCACGGGAATGTAGGTGGCGGACATCGAAAGGATGTCAACGCCCATCGCCGCCCAGAGAACTCCGATCACCGGATCCGCCGCGGACTCTCCGCACACTCCGACATAGATGCCGTTTGCACGCGCCGCATCGACGGTCATGCGCATCAGCTTGAGAATCGCGGGATGAAGCGGCTGATAGAGATGGGTGACCGCGTCATTGCCGCGGTCCGCAGCAAGCGTGTACTGAACGAGATCGTTAGTGCCGATCGAGAAGAAATTCACATGTTTCGCGAGCGCCGCCGCATTGAGCGCGGCCGCCGGCACCTCGATCATCGCACCGACCGGAATCTCGCGGTCGAAGGGAATGCCCGCCGCCTCAAGGTCGGACTTCGCCTTCTCGAGCACCTTGGCGGACTCCACCAGCTCCTCCTCGCAGGAGATCATCGGATACATGATGCAGATCTTGCCGAAGACCGAGGCACGAAGCGCCGCACGCAGTTGCGTTTCAAAGGTCTCGCGGTGGGAGAGCAGATAGCGGATCGAACGATTGCCGAGAAAAGGATTGGTCTCGTGCTGGGTGATGCCGGCGACGGTCTTATCGCCGCCGATATCCAGCACCCGCAGCGTGAGCGTCGCGTCCTCGCCAAGGGATTTCGCGAAGACGGCCGCATCGCGATAGGCCTGGAACTGTTCCTCTTCGGTAGGTTCGAGTTCGCGATTGAGCCAGAGATATTCGCTGCGGTAAAGTCCGATGCCGCGGGCGCCGAGCTCACGAAGTCCCCCGATCGGCACTCCTGGATGGACATTGGCATAAAGCGGAACTTCACCGCCTTCCTTGAGCGTACCCGCAGGCGCGCCCAGAACCGCTTCCTCCGAAAGCTCCTTCTGGCGTTCGATAAGATCGCGGAAATCAAGCACCGTCGAAACATCGGCATTGACCGTGACCGCGCCGTTGGTGCCGTCCAGCAGAATCGTATCACCCGCCTGGACGATGGAAGTGATGTCCTTAAGACCGGAGACCGCGGGAATGCCGAGCGCGCGGGCAAGCAGCGCGACATGGCTCGTAGTCGAGCCGCCTTCGGTCACGAACCCGAGCACGAACTCGCGCGGCAACTGAACCGCCTGCGACGGCGTCAGATCGTCCGCCACCAGAATGCACGGACTCTTGATCTCGACGTAGGGCTCGGGCGCACCGCCGTCGAGCGCGAGCAGGAGACGACGCTCGACATCATCGACATCGCGGACTCTCTCGCGGAAATAGGCGTCGTTCATCCGCGCGAACTGGGCGCGCGCACGATCCGCCGTCCTTCTTACCGCAGCAGCGGCATTGAGCCGATCTTCGGTGATGGCGGATTCGACGGAATCGATGAGGGAAGGATCGTCCACCATCATCAGGTGGCATTCGAAGACCATCACGTCCTCGCGTCCCGTACGCTCGCGGAGCGCCGCGATCAGTCCCTCGAGATCGCGTTTTACTTCATTGAGGGCGCGGCGGAAGCGAAGCATCTCCTCCGACTCGCACCCGACCTCGACGCAGTACTCCGGCACGGGCACCGCGGCATTGCCGCGGTAGATGAAGGCCGGACCGATCGCGTAACCGCGAGCGGTTGCCAACCCCGCCAGAGTCTGCATCTGGGGCTTATTGCTCATCCGGAATATCGAACTTCCGCGCGACGAGCGCCTCAAGCTCATTCAGAGCCGCTTCGGCCTCGGGACCAGACGCATGGACGCGCAGCACGGTGCCGCTCACGGCCTCGAGCGTCATCAGCGCCATG
>DCIL01000080.1:22353-51787 GCA_002315875.1 Verrucomicrobia bacterium UBA1727
TGATCGACTTGCCGGAGACGACGTTACCGTCCTTCTCGACTTCGATCTCGGCGTCGAAACGACTGGCGAGCTTCGCGAAGAGCCCCGCAGGACGGACATGCATTCCGTACTTGTTGAGGAGCGTCATCTCTCTCGTAATCTTATCTGCCATCCTACTTTACCTTTCTTACTGAAATTATCAGACCAGTCCCTCGTCCGCCCGCTGCTTGAGACGGTTGGAAAGCACCTCCACCGGATCGCAACCGGACATGATCAGCTTCTGTTGCATCGCCGCGGTCTCCACGAGATTGACGAGGTCGCGTCCCTCACTCACCGGAATGATGATGTTCGGAACCTCCACTTCGAGAATCTTCTTCACCTTGCGAGTCTGACCGATGCGGTCGATTTCGCCGCGGACCTCCGAAAGCCGGCGGAACGTGATGATGAGCTGAAGGTTCTTCTCGCCGCGGACCGCAGTCACGCCGAAGATGGACGGCACATGCATGATGCCGATGCCGCGAATCTCCATGAAGCCCGCGGTCGAGTCACTCGCGGAACCGTAAAGGACATTGTCACCGACGTCCTTGCGGATGCAGGTGAGGTCGTCGGCGATGAGCGCCGAGCCGCGTTTGATGAGACCGAGCGCGGTCTCGCTCTTGCCGAGCCCGGGATCGCCCTCGAAGAGCACCCCGAGTCCGCAAACCTCGACGAACGTGCCGTAAATCGAGGTCTTGGGCGCCCCGAGCCGCTCCAGCACGAACGCGCAGTGGTGAACGAACACCTTCGTCGAAAGCGACGAGCACATGATCACCGCACCGAGCCGTTCCGCAAGATCGATCTCCTCCGCCGTCGGCTTCTGCGAACTCGTGAAGACGAAGGCGTATGCCCCGTGTTCTACGAGCGAACGCATGCGCTCGACCCTCGCTACCGGCCCGATCGATCTCAAGTACGCCATTTCGGACTTGCCGATGAGCTGAAGCCGCTCGCTGGCGAAATGCTCGAAAAAGCCGGTAAGCGCGAGGCCGGGACGGTTCACGACCGCCTCCTTGACCTCGCGCCCGAGGTTTTGCTCGCCGGCGACGAGCTTGAGCGAAAGCGTCTTACGACCGGCTTTCAGAAAGTCGGCCAAAGTAAACGCGGTTCCCCGCTCGCTACCCTTCGTCGGCAGTTTTTCCATGACGGAACGATCAGTTCTTGACGGACGCCGCGCGCTGCTCGCGCACCTTGCCCTTGCGCGCCTTGGTGCGCATCTTGAGCAGCTGACGCTCGGCACGGGCCGCCGCGGCGTCGATGACCGACTTGCCGCTCTCGGAGAACTCCTTCGCGCCGACCGCGATCTCGCCGAGACGATTGGCGACGACTTCGGCCATGTACATGTGCTTCTTGACATCGACATCGATGACGAGCTGCACCTTCGTCACCTTGGGGAACTTCACCTTGAGCTGCGCCATGCGCTTCTCGGCATACTCCTTGAGCGACTCGATCTTGACGTCGCTGTGTCTCATCGTAATTTCAATGCTCATTGCTTTTCTCCTTTCGTTACTGTTATGGTTACATCCTGAAATTCTCACCGAGGTACTTCTCGCGCACCTCCGCATCGTTGACGAGCTCGTCGCTCGTACCCTCCTTGAGAAGCCGGCCGTTATACACGAGATAGGCGCGGTTGACGACCGAAAGCGTCTCGCGTACGTTGTGGTCGGTGATGATGATTCCAAGTCCGCTCGCCGCGAGCCGCCGGCAGATATCCTGAATCTCGTTCACCGACAGCGGATCGACGCCGGCGAACGGTTCGTCCAACATGAGGATCGAAGGATTGCGCACCAGCGCACGCGCGATCTCGAGCTTGCGGCGCTCGCCACCTGAAAGAGTATAGGCGGGCTGCTTGGCGACCTTCATGAGATCGAAGGGCTCGAGAAGCTCCTTCGCCCGCGCCGCACGCTGCTTGCGGTTGAGCGGCATCGTCTCGAGAATCGCCATCACGTTGTCCCACACCGAAAGCTTGCGGAAGACGCTCGGCTCCTGCGCGAGATAGCCGAGACCCTTGCGGGCGCGGATGTACACCGGAAGACGCGTGATGTCCTCACCACGGAACTCCACTCGCCCCTCCTCGGGCTTAACGAGCCCCACGACCATGTAGAACGTCGTCGTCTTGCCGGCACCGTTGGGACCCAAAATGCCCACGATCTCGCCGCACGAGCAATTGACGCTCATGCCGCTCACTACCGTGCGGTCGCCGT
The DNA here is from genome assembly GCA_002315875.1 of Verrucomicrobia bacterium UBA1727. Taxonomy (GTDB): domain Bacteria; phylum Verrucomicrobiota; class Kiritimatiellia; order RFP12; family UBA1067; genus UBA1067. The sequence goes on from DCIL01000080.1 coordinate 24,570, forward strand.
AAATCTTCACCAGACCCGTAGCCACCAGGTCAGGCTTTTGGGACGCCTTCTCGGAGGCCATCTCCCGCATCGCATCCATCACCGGATCGCTCATAGCAGCTTACTCCTGTCGCCTTTGTTTTCCTTCATCCGAATATCCGAATCGCCGATCTCCACCTGCTCGGAATCGAGCCAGAAGCGAATCCTCGCACCGATGATCTCGCTCTGGTCGCGCCCGGTGTCCTTGAGCTGAGCGCGAACGCCCTTCTTCTCGTCCGCAAACATCTCGACCTCGCCCTTGCCGCGGCGGTAGATCGCCATCGCACATTTTCCGATGCGCGTGTCATTGGTGATCGACACGTTGCCGAGCGCCACCACGCGCGAAACGGCGTTCGAACCCTTCATGAACATGTAGAGGCGGTCCGAGCACATCGAATAGTCCTTATCGTACCTCACCACCACGTCGCCCTCGAACATCACCACGCCCTCGTAGCGATCGTAGTCGCAGCTACGACCCGTCACATGCGCTTCCTTGATCTCGCGCTTCTTGGTCGGAACCTGTTGCGGAGAATCCTTGCCAGGAGAAATCTCAACCCGGTCGGCGTCCTTCGAAATCGCCTCCGCCGCGACCGCATCGAAATCCTCGCCGGGATCGGTGAGCAGCATGACGGACATAAGCCAGATTGCCGAAAGGATCGTCATGGGCGCACCCCCCCGAGCTTGAGATCCGTAGAATCAACCTTCGCACTCTTGAAGACCTTCACATACCCCTCTGGCGAAGAGAAGTAGACGTCTTCGCCATCAAGGACGGTCTTGCCATGCGTGACCCGCGCACGACCTTCCGCCCAGCCGGCCTTGGCGACGCGGTCGACGACACAATGACGCGCGACGATGACGGTGTCGAGCGAGCCGTCTTTCTTGTACTTTCTCGCGGTCACGCCTTCCGCCCAGACGAGCCCCTCCTTGAGGAAGTACTGCGCCTTGTTCGCGTGGATGATCGACTTCACCGAACCGTCAGGGAACGTCTCGATCGGCACCACCACGTCTTCCGCCGGAGTTTCGAGATTCTTAAGGCACGCCTGATAGGCATTCTTGAGCCGATTCGCCTCAAGAAGAATCGCATCGCGCTTCTGATGCCAAGCGTCCGCCTCGAACGCGAAGGCGCCCGTTGCCGCGGCCAGCGCCGCCAATATCGCAAGCATCATCTTCATGTCAGTCAAGCATTATCTTCCTGAACGCAGCCACATCCTCCGCCGGAATGCCGCAGCTCTTCACATACGCCTCGATGCGCTCTTGAATCGTCTTGCCGGGGAAGGTGTTGAGATAATCGAGAAGCCGCTGGATGCGGTCGTACGAGAAGGTCTCGCCGGAATCGCTGAAGACGCTCGCTTCCCAATCGCGCAGCAGATCGTTCTCGCACACTCCAAGAAGTCCGTTCAGCAGGAACGCGAGCGTACCCGTGCGGTCGCGCCCGCCGGAGCAGTGCATCAGAATCGGATAGTTCGCCTTGTCGGTGAAGATGGAGAAGATCTTCGCAAACGGTTCGCGGCCGCGCACCTGATTGTCGATGAAGTCGTAGGCGGCGAACGAGACCGTCTTCCACTGCGCTTCGGGAGCGAGCAGCGAATCATCCATTCCGGCGATCTCGCGAGGAGTGCGCAGCTCCAGATCGGTGCGGATCTTGAAATCGCGCTTGAGCGTGGCGATACCGGAGTCGGTGACGCGCTGCGCTCCCATCTTCGTGCGCTGCGTGAAAAGCCCGCCCTCGCTTTTGGAAGAGGACCTGAGACCGGCGGAGCGGAAGATCATGTTGTCGCGAACGCGATGGCCGTCATCCGTCAGCCAGCCGCCGCAATCACGGAAATTATGTACGCCGTCCGCCTTCAAAAAGCGCGGCGCATCCGACTCGGTGGTGAAACGAACGAGCGCCGAATCGCCCGGCGCGCCCTCGCGCTCGACCTTGACCGTGTAGTTCTGGGAAAGCTCGAGATTCGTAAGCCAGACCTGAGTGCGGTTGGTGACGGAGAAAACCTCGCGCGCACCGCCCTCGCCGTAATCGACGGTAAGAAGGTAGACCGAATTCGTCCCGCCCGTCCAGGCGACGCAGAGCGGACGCTGGACGGACCCGACCTTGAGCAGCTTCTCGCGGTCGGCCCGATTGCCCATGCGCATCGCCCGCTCGGCGCGGGACGCAGTAAGGAACGCCTTCTGGGCGTCTTTCTGCGTAGGCACCACCGCGCGATCGCGCGGCGTGACTATCATCAGCGAGAGAATCAACAGTGCGAACATTACCTGACTTGTGCGTAAATCGCCGCGAGCGACTTCCAGAGCTTCTCGACCTCGGAGAACTTGATCGCATTCGCCGCGTCGGACTTGGCCACCTTCGGATTCACATGAGTTTCCATGAAGACCCCGTCCACCGCTCCGGTCGCCACCGCCGCGCGGGCGAGGAGCGGAGCGTACTTGCCGTCGCCGCCGGAGCCGGTGCCGAGACCGCCGGGACGCTGCACCGCGTGCGTAGCATCCATCACCACCGGATAACCGAGCTCGCGCATGATCGCAAGCGAACGCATGTCGACGACGAGATTGCGATAGCCGAACGAACTGCCGCGCTCGCAGAGGACGATGCGACGATTGCCGGTCGACTCGATCTTGCGCACGACCTGCGCCATGTCTTCGGGCGCCATGAACTGCCCCTTCTTGACGTTCACCACCGCACCCGTCTCGCCGGCCGCGACCACGAGATCGGTCTGCCGCGCGAGAAACGCGGGAATCTGCAGGATGTCGCAGACCTCGGCGGCACGCTTCGCCTGCCAGGGCTCGTGGATGTCGGTAAGGACGGGCACACCGTACGTCTGACGAATCTCTGCGAGAATATCGAGCCCCGTCTCGATTCCAGGACCACGGAACGAGTCGACGCTCGTACGGTTCGCCTTGTCGAAACTCGCCTTGAAAACGTATTTCGCGCCCAGTTTCGCCGCGAGCGCGGAAAGCCGCGCGGCAAGGTCAAGCGCCATCTTGCGCGATTCGATCACGCAAGGCCCGGCGATGAATACGAGACCACCGTCGCCAAAGACAATGCCCTTGTCTACAATTACTTTTTTCATTAGCACGCATTATATCAAAAACGCGTGATAGAGACAACGCAGAAAGCTAACTGTATATTACAGATTCTCGGCGCCTGAACGGACGAAGTCGGCGAGGGCGTCCTGCCAGCGCGGCGTGCGATAGCCGAGGAGGTTGAGGACGGACTTCTTGAGCGCCGAATTCCGCGGGCGCGGAGCAGGCCGGGGGAATTCCTCGGTGGTGCAGGGAAGGACCTCGCGCTTAAGACCGAGAAGACGGAAAAGCTCAAGCGTGAGCTCGTACCACGTGCACTGGTCTTCGCAGGTGCCGTGAACTATTCCGGAGACGTCGGGTTTGGTGAGCAGGAAGCGAATCACGTCCGCCACCGTATCGGTGGACGTAGGATTGCCGCGCTGATCGTTCACCACCTTGAGCGGCGCACCCTCCTGTCGGCCCAGTTTCGCCATCGTGTGAATGAAGCTCGGACCGCCCTCTCCATAAAGCCAGGCGATGCGGAGGATCACGGAGTTGTCGGGATGAATCATCTGAATCATCTGCTCGCCCGCGGCCTTTGAGGCGCCGTAGACGGTGCGGGGCCGCGGAATGTCGCTCTCGCTCCACGCCCATGGTTCCTGCGGCGGCTCTCCGGAAAAGACATAGTCGGTTGAGATCGCAATCAGCCGCGCGCCAGCAAGCTTAGCGGCCATCGCCACGTTGCGCGTGCCTTCCTCGTTGAGCTTGAAGGCGAGATCGCGCTTGGTCTCGCAGTCATCCACCTTGGTCATCGCCGCGCAGTGGACGATTACATCCGGCTTCGCCTCCAACGTCTTCGCCGTGAAATCTCCGTCATCGGTGATGTCCCATTCGGGAAGATCGGCAATCACCAGCTCGTGCTCCGAAAGACGCCGCTGAAGCGTCCGCCCGAGCATTCCCTTTCCTCCGGTTATCAGAATCTTCATTGCAATATCCTCAGATGGTTTCGATCAACAGCGCCAGAATCGCCGGCGCGAACAGGAGCGAATCGAAGGTATCAAGAACACCACCCATGCCGGCAGGAAGAAAGGTGGACGAGTCCTTCACCTCGACCCAACGTTTGAACTTGGACTCGACAAGGTCGCCGAAGGTTCCGACCAACGCGGCGATTATGCCGAAGACAACGGCCTTCCAGCAGGGAAAACGAGTAACGCCGATGAACGCGAGCGAAATCAAGGTCGAGGCGAGCAACGAACCGAAAAGCCCTTCCCAGCTCTTGTTCGGAGAGATCGTAGGACACAGCTTGTGCCGTCCGAAAGCCATCCCGAGCGCAAAGCCGCCCATATCCGAAAGCTTGACGATGAAGATGAGATACAGCATCCAGATCGAACCGCGGGTGAGCGCGATGAACGGCAACGCCGCGAACGGCAACGCAAGCAACACGGACCCGGCGATGAGCCAGGAGATGCCACGGACCGAACAAAAGGACACCTTTCGTTTGAGCAACTGGCAGTATTCAACGAGCGCAAAGATGTAGATGAGAGCGAAGGCCGGAGGAAAACACACCGGCGGAGCGAAAAGTATCGCCAATACCACAGCGGCGGCGACTGACAAGGCCGAAATCGTTCGTTTGGCAATATGATTCATCAGGAATTCCTCCAGATTGCATCACTTTCAAGAGTAAGCGATTCATCCGCCTTGCGGGCGATTTGCGGACGAATCGTGCGACATCCGATCTGAGCGAGCGCCTTCGTGAGCTCATCGTACCGCTCACCTTCCTCGCAAAGGCCAACGATCGCACCGCCAGAGCCGGCGAATTTCGCCGAAGCGCCTGCCGAGCGCGCGACCATGACCATGCGGCGATTCTCCTCCGAGACATTGAAGATACGGTCGCGAAGGTCGAAATTTGCATTAACGAGCTCTGGCAGCGCGGCAAGACGTCCCTCGACAATGGCATCGCGTCCCTGCTGGGCGATGTCGGCGAATTCGGACATCGCCGCAGTGACATCACGATCGTTATGCTGAAAACGCTGCAGGACCTTGCGGTGGGCGCGTCCGCTTTCCTCGGCACGACGAGGATCGTAGGCGATGTAAAGACGCGGCTGGAGCGCGGCAATATGCGCGTCGAGTCGCTCGTATGCACCATGCCCCGTCGCGTCCATGAGCCCGCGATTGAAGTCCATGAAGACAAGCCCGTTGTAAATCTGGGCAACGCGATCCTGAAGCCCGCAGGCAATGCCGAGTTCATCCCGTTCCGCGCACATCACTATCGTCGGCTGTTCTTCGAGCGGAATATCAACGCCATAGAACTCCATCAGGGCCTTCAGCATCGCGGAACAAATCGCGCTCGAGCCCGAAAGCCCCACGAGACGCGGAATGTTGATCTTGTATTCGGCAGTGAAGTTCGCGTCCGCAATCTCGATCGCATGCTCTTCGCAATATTCGAAGAAGAGCTTGGCCACCGCCTTGAGCATGCGGATGCCTCCGTAGTAGCCGTAAAGCCGCAGGTCGCGCACGAGCTGACGGGGAGATTCGAAGCTGGCGTCATCGACCTCGCCGGGCACGAAACGCAGGCGCGAGCTTTCGGTGAGCCGAAGGTCTACGCAGAACTCGGTAAACGAAAAAGAGATCGTCTTGCCGAAATAGCCGTCGGACGGATTGCCGAGAAAACCGGCGCGCGCGAAACTTCTCGCACGGATGACCTGCATTGATTCCTTCATTCGTTAGCCCCCATCGCCACCAAGGCGTTCAGATATCCCTTGGGATTGCCGATGTCCTGTCGATGGCCAGGATACTCGTAGGCAAGCACCGTCGCCCCATCTGCCAGCATGCGGCGTATCGCGTCCGTCAGCTGAATCTCGCCACCCTTCCCAGGTTCCTGCGTGCGCAGGTAGTCCGCAACTCGGACGTCAAGAAGGTAGCGTCCCGCGATCACAAGATTGCTCGGAGCGTCCTCGACGGACGGCTTCTCGACCATTCCGGTGATTCGTCCGTCGGCGATTTCCAAAACTCCGTATCGGGACACCCTTTCGCGCGGCACCTGTTCGCAGCCGATGACGGACACTCCCCCGTGCGCACGCGAAAAACCAAGCATCTCGGAGGACGCGTCACATCCAGCTACCAGCGCATCGCCGAGCAGAACGAGCACCTGCGAGTCGTCTGCGGACAGCGCGAGCGCCTCGAGGCCTACGAGCACGGCATGACCGAGTCCGCGCTGCTCCTCCTGATAAACGAAGCGAATGGACTCGTCGCCCGCAAAATACTGGCGAATGAGTTCCTTGCCGCGTGAAATCACCAGCGTGATTTCGTCCACCCCGGCACGCTTCGCTTCCTCGATGATAAGCTCCAGCGCCGGTTTCGACCCGATGGGAAGCATTTCCTTCGGCACCACTTTCGTGATTGGAAGGAATCTCGTTCCATGCCCCGCGGCTGGGATAATCGCTTTCATCAATATGCCGTATTATACCAAAACTTCAATTCGACAAGCCAGCACGGCGATTGTACATGGAAGCGCCGACTTCGCGGATCGCCTTGCGCATGATCGGATAGGGAGTATCGCAGATATCGGTGAAGCCGACCTGCAGATACTCCCCGTCGAAGCGACCGGTAGTCGCCTGATCGGAGAACTGGTGCCAGTGGACGCCGACCATCTGCGGATTGTCAAGGGCTGACTCGACATAATGCTTCATCGCCGCCGCACGGTCGTTCTGATCCTTCGCAACGCAAACGCCGGTGCCGAACGGACCGCGATCGGTCGCGCCGAAATGGAACTCGCCGACCATCACCGGCGCGTCAAGCTTCTGCGGAAGCCGCCACTTGGAGATGTCGCGGCTGTAGATGTTGTACGAGACGACATCGCAATACTTCGCGCAGGAGCCGATCACCCACGGGGGACACCATCCGGCGAAGCGGCAACCGAGATAGAGGAGCTTAGAATCAAACTCCTTGACCGCCTCGCGCGTCCGCTTGAAATACTCCTCGACAATTACGAGCGTGAACGCCGCGAGATCGTCCTTGGCCGCCGCGCCCGGAACCTTCACCGAATGGAGAAGATCATCCCAGTTGGCGTAATCCGCCTTCCAAGCCGCATTGAGCGCGGCAATCTCGCCGTACTTGCCGCGGAAATAACCGACGGCCGCCGCCTTTGCCGCCTGCGTAGCCGGCGACATCAGCGTCCACTGCGCGAGCGACCACGGCTGCGAGCCCCACTCGATCTCGTTGTCCACGAAGAAGCCGATGCACCACTTGTCGTGCGCCTCCTGTCCGTGCTCGGCGAGCGCGGTGATGGTGGCGGACTTGAACGACGGATCCCACGGATCGCGGAACTTGCCCCACGTTCCCCAGCTGCCCTCGATCACCTTGCTGTTCTTGATCTCCACGCGCTCGGCGTAAGGAGTGCGGTCCTGAAGACAGATCTTGAGGTCGGACGAGTTGGCGATCGTATTCATACCCCAGGAACGGATGCGCCGATGGCAGATGTCGGAGAACTTCTCGTAATAATCCTCTCCGTACTTGCGGAAGAGATTGGCGCTCGAGAAATCGTAGATGCGAGTTTCGCCGCGCGCAAGGAAGAACGGATAGAGCAAATCGTCGTGCGTGGTCCAAAACTTCTTGAGCGAAAGGTCTTCAAAGAGACAGTCGCGGTCGGGACACTTGAAGCCGATGCGCGGCGTGGTGTTGTCGCCGTTGATCGGAGTCATCGCGGACGACGCGCTCACGCGCACCGGACCGAAGCTCCAGAAGAGACACCCTTCTGGGTCCACCAGCCACCAGCGGCCCTTCTCGTCCTTATGGGTGCGGAAGCGTCCCGTCGCCTCCAGCTTGGGACCCTTCGCCCACCCACCGTACTGATTGCGGTCTTCCGGGCCGGGATTCGCCTTGAGATCCTCCGCTTCCACCGCGGCCGCCGCCTTGAGCTGGGCATCGTCGTATGTCTTGCCCGGCCACTCGCGGTACTTGAACTGTCCGTACTTGTCGATGCAAGGCAGGAACTTCTCGGTCGGCATCGACATCCACGCCTCGTTGGTGTGCGCACCGGGGAACGCCTTCATTCCGCTATTGAACTGTCCGGGACGATAGAAGCGGTCCACGATCTCGGACGGTTTCAGCTTGCGATAGTCGAAGGCGAGCGGCACCGCGGAACGGCGCGCGATCATGATCGGCGAATCCCACATCGGCACCGCCTTCGTGTCCGGAAGCTCGAAGACCCGTCCGGTGATCATGTCCGTCCAGGCCGCGACGCAAGTCCATTTGTCGACCTTGTATTTAGTCCCGAAAAGTTTCTCAAGGTCGACGGACTCGAACTTGAGGTCGCTGGACGGCATGCGATCGGAGAACCAGAAGAACTCGATCGTCTGACCGAAGCGCATGAACCTCGCACGGCTCACCGCACGCCCGTTCCACGGACGCGTCTCGATATCGAGCGGCTTCGCATCGTCATCGAGCAGGTTGAAGACATGACGCATCGCGAAATAGGCGGGACGACGATAGACGAACTCCTTGAGCAGATTCGAACGGATGAGCCCAAAGCTCTGGAGCATGAAGGTGTACTTGAGGTCCGTCATCGTGAAAACATTCGAGGGAATCGCCCGCACCGCATCGCCGATGGCACGTCTGAGATTCCATTTCGCCTGCGAATACTCCGTCCATTCCACGTTGGCGAGCGCGTGGGCGTACTCGAGCTGAGCGGGACACCCCACCTCGCCCTGAATGATGTCGAACTTGCCGGAATAGCTCTTGACGAGGCGGCGGAGCGGCATGCCCATCTGCCAGTCGAACTGTCCCTTGACACAGAAGTCGGAAATGTCGGAGTCCGGATTGTACGCGTACGGATGGTAGATGAAGTAGCTGGCGAGGTCAAGCGCATTCTCTTTCTTCAGCCTTTCCAGTACGACCGCATAATCGCTCTTGGACATATCTGGATTCATCGCGATCGCGGTGCAGAGAATCGTCGCCTTCGGCTGAACCTCGCGAATCACCTTGGCCGTGCGGTAGAACATCTCCGCATATTCCTGCGCCTGTCCGAACGGCTCGTTCCAAATCTCCCACTCCTCGACCACATCCTTGTAGCGCTCGACTAAAAGTTTCGTATACTTGAGCCACGCCGCAAAGCCCTCGGGATTGTCCGTAACCTGCTTGACACGCATGCCGAGACGGAAGTCGCTGCCGTAGACGGGATTGCCGTAGGAGATGCAGACCCAGGGCTTGATGCCCATCGCGGCACATTCGCGGAGGTGCGGATCGAGCCAGGTGAAGTCATACTTCCCCTTCTCCTGTTCGGTCTTCGCCCACCCGGAGAAGAAACGCGCACGTTTGACACCGAGCCCCGGCAAAAGCGCCTTAAAGGAATCCCAATCGGCGTAATCGCGATCCATGGTCTCACAGCCGATGGACCACTTGGAGCCGGCGATATCCTTCGAATCGCGCACCGCGAGCGTACCGATCTGCTTGAGTCCGGGATCGAGGCGATTGAGCTTCGCCCAGGTCACGCACTTCTTCTCCTTTTGCAGAATATTCGTCAGCGAGTTCTTCGCCTTATGGTCATCCCACGCATCCCAGGACTTGATCTTATCCGCATCCTTGAATGCTACGATCTTCGCCTGCGCGACCAATGCCACGCAGGCAACGAGCACTGCAGTAAATCCATTCTTCATAGTCGTTGTCCTTTCTTTCAACCGGCGAGCGCGGCAAGGGATTCGGGAACACCCGCGCCGATCAGTTCGGCCTTGCTGCAGCGCGGCTTCTTGCCGTTCTTGTAGGCCTCGTAGGATCCCTCGGGAAGTCCCAAATACATCGCAATGTCCTTGAGAAGCTTGTCCTCGGACTCGTCCAGGCGTCCGTCCGCGCCGGCGATGGTCCAGAGCAGATAATAAAGGTACTCGCAGGCGACGAAGTTTCCATACGCCATAAAACGCTTGGCGTGGTCGCGCGCTTCGAGTCCGTCGCGGCGGGCGGAGACGAACCTGCCGATGCAAAGCGCCTTCTCGGAATCCGAGAGCTTCATGTTATTGAAGATGCGATAAGCAAGATCCGCCTCGTCATTGGTGACGCATCCGTCAGCCATCGCGATACGCGCCATGAGTCCTGAAAGTCCCATCAGGAAGTAATTCTTCATCACCTTGTCCTCGGCAACACCGCAAGCGCGGTTTTTCAGCATTTGAATCGACAGCACAAGCACCATTGCGACGGCTACGAGACAGATAATCATTACGAGGTTCATTTCGGGCTCCTAATATTTTATGTTTCCATTTACAAGTTTTCACGTATTATATCAAATCCTCATCCATGAGTGGTGATTTTAAACACGGCATTTGATGTGCCTTGTGATTTATGGTATGATTCGCGGTATGAATTTCAGACGATTAGCTCTGTTGTGGATGGCCGCTTCATCGGCCATCATCAGCACGGCATCCACCCTTTCCTGGACAGGGCCGACATCGGGCGGGGACTGGAATTCGTCCGCCAACTGGAGCTCAAGCGACGGCAAGTACGTCTTCACCGCCGAGAACGACTACGATTTCTCGTCCCTCGCCAATGGGGCGGTAATCGTCAACAACATCACGAGCACCGTGCGCATCCGCTCACTCGTCCTGCCCTCGACCCATAACGCGACCTGGACGTTCACCGGCAGTGCGAACCTGCGCCTCACCACGAAGCTGATGCCGCTTAATGTGCCGTCCGGTTCGACCCTCAACCTGGAACTGGGCGCGAGCAATCCGTGGAGCAACCTTGCCGAAAACAGCTACGCGCTCTCGGGCGGCGGCACGGTGCGCCACACGAAGCTGTGGGAGCAATGGACATATCCAAACATCAATATCGAAGAAGGCACGATCATCATCGCCGGTGCGGCCAAAGGCACCGCTCAGACAGGTTTCAGCTACACGCACTTCAACCTCCTGAGTGATAAGGCAACACTCCGACTCGAAACCGATGCCGTCATCGCCAACATGGCGTGTCCCTCTGGCGTAAGCGCAACCCTCGACCTCAACGGCTACGCGCTGCGCCGCACCATAAAGGATCTCTCCACTGCCGACTGGAACGGACGCACGATCGGCGGCGGAACCTTCACCGTCGAGGGTGGAATACCGATCGCGATCACCCGCGCGCCGGAATCGCCCGTCACCTACGACATCCGCAACGCTTGCCTGAACCTCGGATCCGCCACGGCACCGCTGACGACACCGAGCGGGTCCGGCATCGCTGTGGAATCCGGCGGCGCGATGAACCTCTATGCGAGCCAGACGCTATCCCATCTTTCCTCCACTTCGCCAATCGGATGCGTCAACATCGCCAGCAGCTGCACGTTGTCCGTCAACACCTCCGAACGCATCGCCTACGGCGCGCGCCTCACCGGCGGCGGCTCGCTCATCAAGTCCGGTAGCGGCACGCTGACGCTTTCCGGCTGCAACTCCTACTCGGGCTCGACCCGCGTCAGTGGCGGAGTGCTGAAGCTCGCGAGGAAAACGACGAAGTTCGACAACCTCTGGACCTTCGACACGACCGCGACCAACGATGTGGCCGGCGCAGTTCATCTCGGACGGAAATCAGAGTATGGCAAATACCGATTCCCCATGCCTGTGCGGATGGAAAACGGCCGCACCGGAGGATGTCTCCACTTCCCCCATCGCGATTCCGATCCCGATACCCATTATCGCATCATGACCTCGGATTCCACGGTCGCCTGCGGAACGAACTCGTTCACCATCGGCGCCTGGATACGTCCCGTGTTCACGAACATCTCCACCTCCGTACTCTTCTGCGGACCCTATCCCGACGCCGACTCGAGTCGACGCCTCCTTCAGGTCACAGTCAGCAGCCGTCACCTGTCCCACTCCGCCGTCTCCTGGGCGCAACAGCGTATCTCTCTGCCGCGGGGACGACTCGATGACGGCAAGTGGCATCACATCTGCATCGCCCAGAGCGCCGATGAGCGCAAGACCTATGTTGACGGAGAACTCGTCGATGCCGTGGCCGGAAACTTCAACCTCGACCGCGGCAAACTTTCGATCGGCGGCATGGATCTCTGGGGCAACGACTTCGAAGGCGATATGGACGACATCTTCATCATCTCCCGCAAGCTCAGTGACGCGGAAGTGCGCAAATTCGTAGTCGAAGGCATCGTCAATACCGATGATGACATCACGCCTAATTCGCCGCGTCCGGTCGCGCACTGGTCCTTCGACTCCGACTTCACCGATGATGTCGGCGGCATCAAGCTCGTTTCCGGTGTCGGCCGCGTAACCGGATCAACCGGAACACCGGTGATCGAGTCCGCACCTGGTGTCCGCGGCAAATGCGTAAGTTTCGCCGCGGGAAATTCCTGTCTGACGTTGGCGGACAACGAACCATTTCCCTCCGCAATGCCGACTGGACGAGCCCCCTTCTCCGTATCCTTGCGCGCCCAACTCAAGCGCCATGACGGAATGCTCGCGCTCTTTTCCATCGGCGATCTCACACAAGCGAACCGCGGCTTCTGGGCTGGAGGTTACAGCTATCCCGCGCACAACGCCTGCGGATGCGTCTCTACGGGTTGGGACTACTTCTACCGCTTCACCGACTCGACGATGGACGGTGCAGTCAACGCGTCGGGACTTAGCGAATACGGTTGGACCCACTTCGTCGTCACCTACGACGGCTACCGCCTGCGCCATTATCGGGACGGATGCCTTCTCGCTACCAAGTACAACGACGGACTCGATATTCGCCCCCAGGATCTGTTCCTCGGCTATCTCAAGGCAAACAACTACTATTCCAAGGGTGCGATCGATGACCTCGGAATCTACGATCGAATGCTCACCCAGGACGAAGTAATCGCGCTTACCGAAGAACTGGCGATCGGTGATGATGCAACGCGCAGCACGCTGCCGATCGGAACGGCGATCACCATCGAAGCTGGCGGCGCGCTATCCGTAAGCGGCAGCGGACACACTGCGGGTTCGCTCAACGGTTCGGGACGCCTCTTCCTTGAAAGCGGATCGTCACTCTCGATCACCGGAGAGGTCAACTTCGCGGGCTCGCTCACCGGCGGCGGCACACTCAGCGCGGACTCGCTCTCAATTTCCGGCGATGCTTCGTCCTTCCACGGTTCGCTCATTCTCAGTCGCTGCGAAAAGCCGCCGAAGGATCTCTCAGGTATCACCTTGCCCACTCCGCCGGCCGGCGAAAGCTGGAAGTTCAGCTGGACGAACGGAACGCTGCGACTCTACTCTGCCGCGCCCGAGCGTCCTAAAGACCCCACCACACTTAAAAACGACACGGCCTACATTTGGAGCACGAAAGGCGGCGGCATCTCGTCCTCTGGACTCGAAGACCTCTCGCTCTCGCCGAAACTCGTGAAAAAGAACTGGATTACCTCATCCGGCAGCTGCGACTACTACGGAACTGAAGCGGACGGCTCACGGCGTTTCACACTCGCAACCGACGAAGGCACGCCGATGGACGGAACGCTTGTGCTCACTCAAAAAGACGAGAATACGGTGCGCGCCGTCTGGACCTTCACCCCTGGCTGCGACACCGGCTATTACCAACTCGAAGTGATGGCGCTTCTGTCCGTACCCGCGTTCGAGGGTGGACAAGTCGCCTTCGGGTCTTCCGTCTACTCCTTGCCGCTGTCCGAAAACACCAACCTGAAAGTTCCTTCTGCGACATTCAAAAATGCCGAAGGCGAAACCGTATTCGCCCTGACGTTTCCGGACAGCAATCGCAATGTCGAACTGAGCAAGCGCACGAGTTGGAATGTCGAAGAGATGTCGCTCATGGTCTATCGCACTACGTCATGGCCGCTCGGAACACTGACGAAAGGTACGGACTACGTGCTGACCATCGACATCTCCGCCTCACGTCCCGTAAAGGTCATCAACGATCCGACCACCGTAATCACTGTAGGATCCGACTGGATTCCACTTGACCCCGTTCGCTTCCCGAAGCACGGCTCCGCACTCGACTTCACCAATCAGCGCGGCACGAGTGGTCCCGCCGGCGCGAAAGGACGCATCATCTGCGCAGGCGATCATTTCGCTTTCGAAAACGATCCGTCCGGACATCCGCGTTTCTACGGCAACAACATCGACATCGGCAAGGAGTGTCCGACCGGAGAGACTGCTGCGCAATTCGCCCGCGATATGGCGGCCTTCGGATACAACACGATGCGTGTCTGGCTGCGGGACGGCATCGCCTGGAAGGACACGGGAGATCCGGCGCTCGTCACGCTCAATGACGAAGGAATGGACAAGGTGGACTGGCTGCTCGCCAAGTTCTTCGAGAATGGAATCTACGTCACGCTCGACCTGAGCTGCGAGCGCACCAACACCTGGCGATCCGTCGGTGTCGACCGCGACGGCAACCTCAGTGCCAAAAGCGTCCTATACCTCTCCGGAATACATGACGGCGTCCGCTCCAACTATCTCGCCTGGGTAAAGAACTTCTTCCTCCACCGCAATCCCTATACCGGCCGCACCTACGCTGAAGAGCCCGCGCTACTCGGCTTCAACCTGCTCAACGAAAGCAACAACCAGATCAGCACGGCTCCGACCTCGTATCCGTCCGATTGCCGCGACGTCGCCCAGCAAGCGTGGATTGCCTACGCCGCGCGCAAGAAGAAAGAAGACCCGACAACCTACGCCTCTCTCACCGATGCGCTACCATCCTCAATGACGGAACTTCCGAACGGTCCGGCCTACATGCAGATGATTGCCGAAGGCGAACGACGGCTCGCGGCAGAGGCGAGGCGGATCTTCCGCGAGGAAATCGGAAGTCCCATTCCCCTTGCCAATCTCAACGGCGGCAGCTACAATCTTCCGCTGCTCGCGGCAAACGAGGCCTATGACTATGACGATGACCACCGCTATGTGGACCATCCGAGTTTCATTGAGGAAAGCTGGCGTCTGCCTGCCCGCGCAGGTAACGGCAACCGGAATTTCGTGCGCTCCACCGAACTCGGCAAGCAGTATTGCCGCCGCCTCATTGATCGTCCCTATTCCATTTCCGAGGACAACCTCTGCGCCCCGTGGTGCAATGCCGCGGCGAGCGGTTTCGCGATCGGTGCGGTCTCGGCGCTCCAGGGCGGCTCTACCGTCTACCGCTTCTGCTGGGCGGATTCTCGTTCGCTTTACACCACGCCAGAGGCGAACGTTCCGAACAGCTCCTTCTCAACCACCGCCAATCCGCTCCTCGCGGCATCCGAAAGGCTGGGAATGGCGCTCTTTTCAAGGCAGGACCTGCCTACCCTTGAAAAGCGTTATGTTTACGCGATAGATCCGGACGAGGCAAGCCGTCCGATCGCGGACAACGCCGACTCGCCGACCTCCTACTTCCCGCTCGGATGGTCCGCCTGGCGCACCCGTCTCGGATTCGTCATCTCCAATGAGGTTCCGTCCGGAGTCATCTCGGCGGGCAAGTGGCCTACGGTAATGCGCAAAACCAGGGACGAGGCGTGCGCTGACCTGGGCATCAGCGCACCGGCGGGAACCGAAGTGCTCGCGGACGGGTCCACGGTCGAAGTCAATCAGTTGAAGGGATCGCTTTTCGTCTCCACATCCAGAACCGCGGCAGGATATGCGGAATCAGGGACGATCTCCGCCGGCCCCCTTTCCGCCAACATCGGCAACCTGCCTGCGGCCGTCTGGGCATGCGCTATCGATGGCAGACCGCTCGTGAGATCAAACCGCATCCTTTTCGGACACCTCACCGAAGAACAGGCAGAAGGTCGCAGGTTTGCTGAGCCAGACAAGAAAGTGCTGCTCAGCTGGGGTTCGTACAGTCTGATGCGCAATGGTCGGGCCGAAACCTCTCTGGCGCTCGGCAAGGGCATATTCAAGGTTTATGCGCTGGCGATGGACGGCACGCGGCGCTTTGAAGTTCCGTGCTCGACCAGTGAAGGCGTATTGCACTTCACGGCCGATGTCGCGGCCGAACCGACGCGTGCGACCTGCTTCTATGAAATCGTCCGCTTCCAGAACGGACTGATGTTCACCGTGAAGTAAATCCCTTACTTCTCCTCGATTTCGGCAAGGAGCTTCTCGAGCTCACCGGCTTTCTCGCGGGCCTTGGCAGCGCGCTCCATCGCCGAATTGTCGCCTCCGAACTTTGCGTAGGCGTTGACAATCACCGGCGGCGGAGTCTTCAGCTCCTTGATCGTCTGCTTAAGCTCGGCGATGAGCGGAGCGCACTCGCTGTTGCGACCGAGTTCCCTGAGCGCCTTCACACGCCAGTAGTCCATCTCGCCCGCATGGATCCATCCCTTGAGCGAATTCTCCAACTCCTTCTTGTAGCCGGCGGCATCCCCGAGGGCCTTCTTGCACTGCGCCATGAAATAGCGGCTCTTCGGTTCGGAGCCGGCGTCACCCGGACGTCCCGCCTGCAGGTTCGCGGGATAGGTCGTCGATTCCTCGAAATACTTGAGCGCGGTCTTGTAATCGTCATTCGCCATCGCCTGGCGTCCGAGTCCGAGGCACGCTTCAACGAACGGCGCGAGCAGTCCCTCAGCACCCTCCCAGACATGGAAGCGCCGCGTGGTGAGAATATCGTAGGCCTCCTTGAACTTTCCGGTCGCGTTATAGGTATAAGCAAGACGCAGCACGCACGGATCGTACTTGTAAACCGTCGAACGATACTTCTCCATCAGCGCCAGAAGTTCCGCCGCCGGAATCTTCAGCTTCTCCGCAAGCTTGCCCGCTTCATCAAGCGTACGGAAGTGAGGCTCCACCTCAAGCGACTTGAGATAGTAGTCATACGCTTCACGATTCGGAATTCCGGTCGGCACACCAGTGTTGGTGAAGTAGGTGCCGGGATGCGAAAGCGCGAACCCGAGGCAACGGAGCGAAAGCGCGTAGGTGGAACGGGATGTTTGAGAGGTTTTGAGGGCGATGGACTTCTTCCAGGACGCAACCGCCGCATCCTTCTGATCCATGTTCCAGAGAACGCAACCAAGGAGATAGAAGGTTTGAGATGTTTGAGAGGTCTTGTCGGCAGCCCACTTGAGAACGGCAAGCTCTTCAAGACGACTCGGGAAGCAATAAACCCAGTCCGTCATCGACCCGGCATCAGCCAGCGCCTTCTCAACTCTCTCAACCCTCTCAACCCCCTCAACCTTCTCAACCCTCTCAACTTTCTCAACCCTCTCAATCGCATACGCGCGGAAGTACGCGAAGAGCGGATTCTTGTAGCTGTTGCACGCAGCGAGAGTATCCTTGAGCGGCAGCGCACCTTCGGTCTCGTAGGGCGGCTCCGCATTCGCCTTCGCGATTGCCGCGTCACAAAGGTCTATCACTTCATTCCACGCACCGATGCCCCAGTAGTCGCAGACCGTCTCCAGCAACTGCTGTGCCTTGATGCCGCGGTTCTTCTCGGCTTTAGCGAGCGCCGCCGCGCCGTCACCGCCATCGCGGAACGTCTCCTCGCAAAGTCCCCAGTACTCAAGCGGATCGCAAGCGAAGGCCTTGTTGAGAATTTCGACATTCTTATTATCCTTGAGCTTGCGATGGATGTAGGCGTGAAGCGTATGGAACTTCGCCTCATCCATACCCAGCGGAAGCGCGCTGTGTTCCAAAACCTCATGCGCCTCGTCATAGCGTCCCTGCAGACAGCAGATGCGGACGATCTCAAAGAACGACTCCTTCTTGTACGAGGCGCGCCAGGTGCAGCGCCAGAAGAGATCCTCGGCCGACTTCAGGTTGCCGAGTTCACGCTCGCAGATCGCAAGATAGTATTCCGGCGCGGCATCGAGGGCGCGGGTGAAGTTCTGAGTTGCGCGCGCGACCGCCTTCTCGAGATAGCGCTTCGCCTCGGCATACATTCCGTTCTTCGCGAGCCGTACGCCCATCGCGAGATTGGCGCGGGTATAGTCCGGATCGATCTCGAGCGCACGCTTGTAATACGGTTCGGGATCGATGTTGCCGTTGTGGAACTGATCGAGGCGCAGTCCGACCTCATAGGCAAGCTCGGCGCTTGTATACTCCTGCGGCGGCTTGGGATTGGCCACCTTCGGAGGAAGCGGATCCTTGGGATCGGGACCAACCGGCGTATAGGAAAGGAAGACCTTGCCGTCCGGATCGGCAATCGTTGCCGTCAGTTCCTGATCCTTGGCATCGGCCGGAACCTTGACCGGCTTGCACCACGGCGTATTCGGATCGATGCTGATCCCCTTCTCGAAGAACACCGCGTCTTTGCCGCGCCAAAGCGTCACCTTGCAGTTCTTCAAAACCCGCGTGGAATGGAAACCGAGGAGCATTTCCTCCGGACCGCGACGATCGACGTTGACGGCGCCGTCAATCGTAACGTTCTTAACGCCGCCGATGCCCTTGACCGGGAACCAGAACTGCTTCACCTTGCGCGTCTCGTACGGGGCGATCCAGCTGTAGTCGGGCTGATTGTCCGACCAGCAGCCGACCATCAGCTCGAGATACGGTCCGTCATTATCAGTGAGCACCGTATCCCAAACATGCGCCTCGGGGAAGTTGCCCCAGAGGAAGAACTTCTTGCCGACGGTGAGATGACGGTTGGACACGTGCGCGGTGCCCATCTGCTTCTTGTGATCATAGCCGGCAAGCCAGGCGTTGTCCGGATCCATCGCGAAGATCGAGCGCGATTCGATGGTGAAGTTCTTCCACCACGAAAGGTCCATCGTGCCGGAGATGTCGTTTGCATACTTCGAGCGCTGGGACGGCAGAAGCTCCACTTCCTCCTTGCGCGGACCGATCGGGAAGCTCGTCCAGTAGTTCTTGTGATGGTCGAAGCCGAGATGGCAGCTCGGCGGGAAGAGAATCTGGTAGTCGTCGCCGCAATGGACGGACACGTTGGCCCAGTAGATCATCGACTCGATGAAAGGTCCGCGGTTCATGAAGATGTTCTGCGCCTGGAGTACGGCGCGATCGGTGAGGAGCGAAAGACCGATCGTCCATTTGAGCCGCCGGCGAAGTTCCGTCTCGCCGATCCAGATCGTCTTCGAGCCGTCCGCATTCTCCACCGCCCGCCAGTCGATCGGCATCGCGGTAGACGCACGGTGGTGATGGGGGAAGTTCCATTCGACGCCGCCAGAGATCCACGCACCGAGCATGCCGATGAGCGCGGGCTTGATGACGTGCTGACGATAGAAGGTTTCGAAGCCCGTCGCCTTGTCCGTCAGGTTGAGGAGATGTCCGCCGTGCTCCGGCAGAAGTCCCATATGCAGCCAACCGTTTTCAAGCGTCAGATACTTGTAGTTCTCGTCCACCTTGCCGTCGAAGAGCACATCCTGCATCGGATACGGATAGACCCTGCCCTGCGCACCCTGATAGACGCGCCCCGTGTAAAAGAGCGGCGTGCGGTCGTATCCGCCCGGAGCGTAAGTAGGAAGGACAATCGAATCCTCCTTGTAAGTTACCTCGGACGCGTTGATAAGTCCGGACGCAAGCGCGCCCACCATCAGTATTGCAGTAGTTTTCATAAATTCACCATGCCTCCTTTAGTGCAGTGTTGACGGCTTTGAGATAAAAACCGCCGCGGGGATCTGGACCGAGCGTAATGGTCAGATCGGTGACGACATATTTCAAATTCTGAATCGGACCCGTTCCTTCGGTTGAAGCCGGCTGGACCTTGAACCGAGTTTCAATCGCCGACTTGGCCTTGAGGAAGAACTCCTCGTCACTGAGATTCGTATCCGATCCGTCGCTGTAAAGGTTGACGGCAATGACTGCGCCGTTTATGGCACTGACCTCTGCCTGCCCGTGATCAAAGTTCATGAACGGCTTGCACTTGGACTTGCGATAGTCGATGTAGAACTGGCGGGACGGATTGCTGCTCATCGGCGCCGACAGCTTGGCACTGTAAGGCGGAAGCGATCCGAAGACAATGCCGCAGAAGGCCTTGGGAGTTCCGGACTTCACCCGCACGCGCCCGAACTTGACGAGTCCGGAATTAGGATACTTATCTGAAGTCAGCGGCTTAACAAGAACGTCATCGGCAAGTTCCTCCTTCCGCATTGCCGCGGACTCCGCCTTGACGTCCGCATGCATGGACAGATTCTCTACCGTCAATTTAAGCCGCTCGCCGCCATACTCGCCCACGGTCAGCACGGTGTCGCCGAGTGGGAATACGAAGGTGTGATTGCCAAACGGATACTTTTCCGCATCAAGCGAGAACGGCTCGATCTTGAGCTTCTGCGAGAGCATCGCCACCAGATTCGTCGTTTCCTCGCTGAACTTCCATCCCGGCTGGCGCACGATCGGTTGAGAGAACTCCATCTGGAAAATGCGCCGCGTCTGCGGAGTCACCCGGACGAGCGGTGGATTGCCGAACTTGCGAAACGGCTTTTTGAGCGTCGGTCCGAACATCAACAAGGCGGTACTTGAGGCGTTGGTATCGTCCGAAAGCGCCAACTGCTCCGCCTTTATCGGAGAGCCGTCCATCACCTGTCCGAACTTTACTCCGGCAAAGCCCTTGAGCGCGTGCCGCTTGTTCGCCTCACGCGCCTTGGCGATCTCGGCATCGAGCGATTTCTGCGCGACTTCGGCCTCCGCCCTCAACTGAGCCGGCGTCTTCTTCGGAGGTTCGGGTTTGGGCTTTTCCACCGGCTCGGTTTCCTCGACCTTCTCCGGTTCGGCCTTGGGCTTCTCAACCACCTTCGGTTTCATCTTCGTCTCATCCAGGTTGAGCGAAGGATCGATGATCTTCACGTCTTCGTGCTCACGCGAGAAGATCTTGGTAAGATCGATTCCGAAATGCTTCAGGGCAAAGAATCCGCCGACGAGCGCGGCAACCGCAATCAAGAGCGCCGGAATCAGGCAGGAGTGGCCTTCCTCCTTGTAGAAATCGTCACTGGATGACTTGATGGGCTTGCGTGGTGTCATTGCGGATTATAGAAGAAGAAACTGCGCTGCGGCACGAGATGCGTGTAGGCAAACGCCTGTTCGGCGGAGTCCGTCGGAGTTATGCGATGAGTGATCTTGGTCTTGTCGTCCAGAATGGCCGTGGCGAAGAACTGGCAGGTCTTGAGTCCCTTCACCGGCTTCTTGGCCCTGACCGTGACGGACAGCGGCTTGTCGGACGCACAATCGACTTCCTCATCACAATAGAAATCCTCGTTGCCCTCGATCTTGATCTTGCCCTTGAAGCCATAGAGCGGGGCGACCTTGAGATTCATCTCCGCGTCATCGCCACGCATGAGATAAGTCGAGGCGGTGGCGTAGATCTCGAAATCGGGATGACGTTTGGTGATGGAAAGCGTATACGAGAAATGCTCGCCACCGTTCCCCTCCTGATCGGTCACCGTCACGCAATACGTTCCGGCATCGAGGAACGTCCACGAACCGCGCGGATCGCACATCGCCTGCGGAACCGTTCCCGCCAGGAACTTCGGCGCATCGTCCCACTCCGCAAGCATCGGCGCGGACAAGGGAGACTTGCCAGGCGCAATCGGACCATAGAGACGGACGATTCCATCGAGCGGAGAACCCATCCGCCGCGCGAACAGTTCGAAGTCCAGCGTGCACGGCTCGCCCACCTTGACGATGTTGCGAATGACGCGCCCAGGACAATCAATCACGCCCGTGCGAAGATCGACATCCTTGCCGGCATTCGGCGGAAAGTGCGAAGCCGGCGGAGGAAAACACTCGAACGCACGCTTCTGCGGCGTATAGGAGTGTCCCGAAAGCGAATCCTCGTAACAGCGGATCGTATAGACGAAGTCCTGCCGTCCACGATAGAGATTGTCATTGATCTCAAGCGTATAGACGCCGGCCTTTTCGGTCACGTACGAAAGCACCGGATCTGGCAGATAGTAGTAATCGTCCTCAAAGGCGACTTCCTTGCCATTCGGATCGAAAAGCCGCAGCGTCGGATTGAAGAAGCCAGGCACGGCATCGCCGAGATACGGCAGGAGTTCGCGCGCATTGGTCTCGAAGGTATAGCGCTTGCCCTGCTCGAGCTGGATCTTGAACGCGTCCACTTCTCCCGGCCAGACCTCGCCATCGAACGAAACCGGCGGCTTCGATACGGGCAGCTTTCCGGGCAGGTGCAAGATATACGGCAGCGGCGTCTTACGCATATCGCCGATCGGAATGACGAAGGTCGGCTCGATCACGTGCGGCTCTTCGGTGATGTAGAAAGGATGCGGAGCGCTGATGGTCTGATTGTCGTGGACGATCAGCTCGCGGCGCCCCGGCTTGGCATTGGCATCGACTTCGAGATCCACGATCACCAGCTGATCGAGCGCGGGAGTCGGCTGGGGATAATTCTCCGGCGTATACCAGAAGCGGCTAACGATCTCCAGCTCGAGCTGGTCACGCTCATCGAGCTTCGTCCACCACGAGCAATGCTGCCAGTCCGTATCCTCGATGATCGCCTCGGCGGGAAGATCCTGATGGACGACGGTCCCGTTCATGATATCCTCGAACCACGCCTTGAGCCACGGAATCTGAGTTCTACCCGGAGAACGCGGAAAGCCCGGAACCTGGGTGATCTTCGTGACCTTCACACCGTCGCCGGACACTACCGCGCCATTGACGGCGCGCATGTACATGCCGCCGACGAGGATGCGCGAAGTAGTGCCGCGCTGCATGCTGCTCGGATAGATGTAACCCGGAACCGGCAAGGCCGAGGCCACGTTGGCGACGAGCGCAGCGAAAGCAACAATTACCAGCGCCTTACGCATACAGCTCCTTCATTCGTCCGTGTCCGGCATTCGCCCCCTTCGGCAGCGGCATGACATCGAGCTCGATGCCCTTCGGATTCGGCAATCTGCCTTCGGGATCGACACCGGCAAGCTCGCAGATGGAACCGAGGAACTCGACCGGAGTAACGGGACGCTCCTTGACGTTGTCCGTCGTATCGTCGCTCACGCCGAGCACCGCACCGCCCTTGAAGCCGCCGCCCGCGACGAGCGCCGAGTAGCAACGGGGGAAGTGGTTGCGTCCGCCATTCCACGGCGGTTGACGGTCGACCTTCGGCACACGGCCGAACTCGCCGCTCATCCATACGAGAGTCGAGTCGAGAAGATTCCTCTCCTTGAGATCCGTGAGCAATGCGGACACGGCCTGGTCCATTTCGGCGGTCGGTCTCTTCATCGTCTCGAAATGGCGCTTGTGGGAATCCCAGCCGTTGTAGTTGATCGAGATGTACGGCACTCCGTACTCGACGAGACGACGGGCCGCCAGCAGCTGCTGGCCGAAGAAGGTGCGCCCGTAGCGGTCGCGCGTCTCCTTCTTTTCGCGCGAAAGGTCGAATGTCTCCGCGGCCTTGCCGGTGATGATGCGCCGCGCCTGTTCGCCGGCGAGATCGAACGCCGCGTTCTTGGGAAGGCGAAGATGGTCGAACTGTAGCGCCCTTTCAAAGCGCATGTTGATCTGCTCGGTGGTGAGTCCGCCGGGCGGGACGATTCCGTCGACTTCGAAGATCCTGGCATTGGGATTGCCACCGGTCACGAGCGGAGCGTAGAAGTCGCCGAGAAAGCCGACTTCCGAGAAGCGTCCCTTCGCCTGAGTAAGAATCACGAACGGCTGGATCTCGCCCTCGTAATCCTTCATCTTCATGGACGAGATAATCGCGCCGAGAGCGGGATAGGTAATCGGCTCGATGCCCGGAACGTGTCCGGTCTGCATGAGATAAGTGGCCTTCTCGTGTCCCCCGAACGGATGGGTCAGCGTACGCACCACCGAATAGAGATCCGCACACTTGGCGAGATTCGGCAACCACTCGTGGATCTCGAAACCCGCGTTGGTCTTGATTGACTTGAGCCCGTTGTTGTAATCATGGGGCGCCGAGGGCTTGGGATCGAACGTCTCCAGCTGACACGGACCACCCCATTGCCAGATTTCGATGACGCTCTTGGCGAACTTACCCGAAGAAACTGATTTTTTCGTGCTCATATCCGGTAGAGAAATTCGAAGGAGTTCATGAGATGCCACGCGATATTACGGATATCGCCCTTGCCGTTGGGATCAATGATCGCCAGCTCGTCCTTGACCGGCGAGCGCGAAAGGAACTTCATGTAAAGCTCGTCCACCTGCACGGCATGGGGTTTCGCGGCAAAGGCCTTGTCCGTCGCCATTCGGGACATGTCATGCCACAGCTTGCTGGAATTGTAGAGATAGAGTCGCTGCTTGACGGTGATGTCGTTCTTACGCTCCTCCAGCGCTCCGCTGTCACGGGCGGGACGCCCGAAGTTCAGCATGAAGGCATTGGTGATCGATCCGTCCTCGACCAGGATCGACTTGCGCTCTGGCGGCAGGAACGAAAACGGTTCGGGCGCGATGGACGTGAAATCACGCTTCGCCCCGGTAATCGAACAGAGCGCGTCATCCAGCACCTCGGCATCGAGACGGCGGGCGGGAAACTTGCCGCGGATGGGCCCGGCACGATAGGCGGACGACTTGAAGATGTGCTTGAGGAGCGGCTTCAGCCGATAGCCGTTGCGCACGAAGACGGACGTCGCATCGCTCAAGGCCATCGGCCGCGGCATCTCATTGAAGATCCAATAAAGGACGCGCTTGGGCTGGGTCGCGTTGAACTCTGCACGAAGCGGCCCTTCCAGCTCGTTCATGAAGGCCTCAGGCACGAGGTCCGCCGGGCCGTCCTTCAAATAGACGATCTCCTCCTTCCACTCCTTGGTCGGCTTGAAACCGACGCGCGAGAAGTACTTCGCGTACTTGTCGGTCGGATTCATGAGGAAGGTCATCGAAGCGGTCTCGGAAAGTCCGACCGGCGACTTGCTGGCGGTCGCGCGCATGTAGTTCGTCTCGGGAACGCGGAAGTTGCTGCCGCGGGCGCAGAGGAGCGAACGCGCGAAATCGATCCACGGCTCGTCATCGGCAATCGAACGGCGGATGCGACGATGGTAGACGTAGACGGCATTCGGCCAGAGGTTGATCGGAAACTCGCTCTTCACGCGCAGGATGTCGCAATAGCGCATGCTCCAGTAGTCCGCAAAATCCTCGGACGCAAGCAGGTTGTCGATCAGATCCTCATACTTGCTACCTCGCTTGTTGGCGAGATAGTCGCGAACCTCCTGCGGCGTCGGGATGCGTCCGCAGATGTCAAGATACAGCCGCCTGCACGCCAGGAAGTCGGAGGCGCGGTTGCCGTTCTCATAGACGGCCTTGATCGTATTGCGGCTGGCGGCGCTAACGCTTCCGAGAAGCGCGAACGCGGTCGTGCCGCAGATGAATTCGCGACGGTCGATTGTCATTGGTGTGTTCTTTCTACGAATTGCCGCGCGACGGCGGCGATTTCATCCCACTTCCCCGCGGCAATCATGTCCTTGTCGGTGAGCGCACCGCTCACGGCGACGCCGACACAACCGGCCTTGATGAAGTCCGCCGCGTTATTGACGACGACCCCACCTACAGCGAGGAACGGAATGTGTTTGAGAGGAGTCATAACCGCCTTGACGTAGCCCGGACCGAGGGACCCGGCGGGGAACATCTTGACGAAACTCGCGCCCGCCTCCCAGGCGGTAACCGCCTCGGTGGGAGTGACCGCGCCCGGAATCGGCGCCATGTCATAGGAGGCGCATTCACGCACGAGCTCGGGATTGACGTTCGGCGCGACCATGAAGGTGCCGCCGGCATCGCGCGTCATGCTGAGTTGCTCCGCGGTGAGCACCGTGCCGGCGCCGACGAAGAGGTCATTGCCGAAATTCCTGGAGATCGTCTCAATGGCGGTCGTCGTGTTCTTCCAGAGCGAGCGGTCCGTCTGCACGTAAGTCACTTCCACGGCATGGATGCCACCCTTGAGATAGGCCTCGGCGAGGCGAACGCAGATCTCGGGCTCGAGTCCGCGCATGATGGCGATGACGCGATGTTCGCGAATGGATTTCTCAACTTCTGCTTTCATTTTACTTAGAGCGCTCCCTTTCGACTATCGAGCTCTACTTCGAACAACCATTCGGGACGGCACACTTCCGCCACGAGTTCGGTTGCGAAGTCGGGTTTGAGTCCACGTTTGCGGAGCCAGTCCTGCCAGATTTCATGGTACGACGGCTCCTTCAGATACACAATTGCGCGGCAGACGTCATTTACCGTCATGCCTCGCGATTCGACGATCGCCAGCGCCGCGTTCATGGCGCATTCCACCTGGCGCACTGGATCGTCGAGATACGCCACCTCGCTCGAATCGGGCAGGATGGACGCGGTGCCGCTGACAAAGAGGCGGCGTCCGCTCGCACAGGAAACCTCGGCCGCACGCGAGAAACTCGACTTGTAGGTCATCGCATCCGTCTGCAGCGGCGACTTCACGATCTCCGCCTTCGCCGCGGCGGTTTTGGGCTTCATCGCATAGAAACCCGCGGTCAGCGCGGCACCGAACGGATTGGGATGACCGATGCCCGTCGAGGCCGGAAGGAAGGTCTCGAACACCTTGCGCGATTCAAAGAAACGCGTGCGGGCGGCATTGAATTCCGCGTACCAATCGTTGATGCGATCGTTGTAGAACCAGGTGCGGACGACATTGGCGAAGGTCATGCCGTGATCGGCAAGCATACGCTCGATCTTCTCGAAGATCTCGTACGCCTGGTCTCCGCGCGGCTTGGTGAGGTCCGGCGGCGTAATGCCCCAGCACCACACGAATTCAGCCGTTTCATCCTCGAATTGCCGTATCATGGATTTCTAAATGAGATTTTTGAGATATTGTCCGTACGACGACTTGCCGTACGCTTGCGCCAGTTCCTTCAGCTTCGCGTCATCAATCCAGCCTCGGGTCCAGGCGATTTCCTCGATGCAGCTCATCTGCAGACCCTGACGGTCGATGATCGCACGGACGAAGTTAGTCGCGTCCGCCAGCGACTGATGCGTGCCGGTGTCGAGCCAGGCGTAACCGCGGCCCATCGTCTTGACGCAAAGTTCGCCGCGTTTGAGGTACTCCTTGTTGACATCGGTGATCTCGTATTCGCCGCGCGCCGAGGGCTTGAGGTCCGCGGCGATCTTAACGACGGAATTCGGATAGAAATAGAGACCGACCACGGCATAGTTGGATCGGGGATTGGCCGGCTTTTCCTCGAGGGAAATCGCCTTGCCGTCCTTATCGAACTCAACTACGCCGTAGCGTTCCGGATCGGCCACCCGGTAGCCGAACACGGTGGGACTGGGGGACTCGCTCGCCTCCTTAAGCATCTTCGGAAGATCAGCACCGTAGAAGATGTTGTCCCCGAGGACGAGACAGACGTCGTCGTCGCCGATGAACTCCTTGCCCAGTACAAAGGCCTGGGCAAGTCCGTTCGGCACCTCCTGCACCTT
>DCIL01000080.1:51802-53474 GCA_002315875.1 Verrucomicrobia bacterium UBA1727
CCTTGTAGGAGAACTTCATGCCGAGGTCCGAACCGTCCCCGAGGAGACGTTCGAACATCGGCAGATCCACGGGCGTGGAGATGATCAGCACCTCGCGAATCCCGGCCAGCATGAGGGTCGAGAGCGGGTAGAAGATCATCGGCTTGTCGTAGACCGGCAGCAACTGCTTGGATACGACGCGCGTCAGCGGATGGAGGCGCGTTCCCGCGCCTCCGGCGAGGATAATCCCCTTCCTCATCAGAATTCCCAACCCTTGCGGATGTAGGGCTTGACGAGCGCGTTGGCCGCGGCGCTGTTCTTGAACGCCTGCGAGCAGGAGCACCAGTCGAGCTTGCCGCCGACCTGCTGGGCGACGCAACCGACGAGGATGCCCTCCATCATCGGCACGCAGAACTCCGCATCCGCGAAGCAGCGCGAACCGCCGACCTGCTCGTACTTCGGACCGACGCCGCGAATCGCATTGACGAACTCGCCGTAGTGACCCTGCGCGAAGCCCTTCATCTCGACCGTGGACTTGCCGGCGACGGCGTCCGCCTCGCCGAGATACGGGATCTTGCGCTCGACGTTCTTGGCCTTCTCGTGCTGGAAGATGTCGACGAACTTCTTCTCGCCCTTGAGCTTGAGCGCGCACTTCCCGCCGTAGTCATCCTGCATCAGCACCGAACCCTGAGAGCCGATGATGTAGCAACCGGTGTTCGGAATCGAGCCGAACGAGCTGATGACATCGGCCATGACTTCCTTCGAGGGCTTGTTGCCGCTCATGCCGACCGCACCTTCGAGATAGCCGTCGTACCAGAAGAGGTCGACCGCCGGAAGCTGCACGCCGGGACGCACCTTCGACTCGCGCGCCTTGTACGAGAGCTTGACGACGGACTTCATCGGATAGGCGATGTCGTTCTTCTGGTCGATCATCTTGAGCTCCGCGCCGTTGACGCCGCCGAGTTCGAGACCGCGGAACGCGAGGTTCATCGTGTGGCAGGCCATGTCACCGAACGCACCCGCGCCGAAATCGAAGAAGCCGCGCCAGGTGAAGGCGTGATAGACGTTCTTGCCGAGATTCCACGGATCGTAGATGCCCTTGAGGCCGGCCGGATACTGATCGAGGAACGGACGCTTCTTGCCGGTCGCCAGCCACGCATCCCAGTTGAGACCGGGACGCACCCTGTCACCCTTCGGATGGCCCTTGACCCAGTCCGCCACGACCTTGCCCTGCGGCCACACGGGACGGTTCGTCCAGACGTGGACTTCCTTGACGTCGCCGAGAATGCCGGACTGAATGACTTCGGTGCAGCGGCGCATCGAGTTGAGGGACGAACCCTGATTGCCCATCTGCACGATGACGCCGTTGTCACGGGCGGTCTTGCCGAAGTAATCGAGTTCCCAGAGGGTGCGCACGAGCGGCTTCTGCACGTAGACGTGAATGCCCTGCTGCATCGCCATGATCGCGACCGGGGCGTGCACGTGGTCCGGCGTGGAAATGGTCATCGCCTCGACGCCGAGGAGTCCGCAGTTGTCGATCAGCTTGCGGTAGTCGGTGAAGAAAGGAACCGAGTAGACATCGAAGTCGATGCCGTCCTGAGCAAGCTTCTTCGCCGCCGCCTCACGCTGGTTGTAGTCCGCATCGCAGAGCGCGACGATCTCGACGAAGCCCGTCTTGAGCATCGGCGTCCAG
>DCIL01000080.1:53497-56309 GCA_002315875.1 Verrucomicrobia bacterium UBA1727
GTAGCCCTTGCCCATGACGCCCACGACCGCGAGCTTGATCTTCTGGGTGCCGCACGGACACGCGCAGCCACCGATGGCGAAGAGTCCCGTGCCGGCGATGCCGCGCAGGAAGCCCCTTCTTGATGCACTGATGTTCATCTTCTATTTCTCCTTGTTTTACTTGTTGATCCCGGAGTCGCCTCCGAGAATTCGTGAAAATTCCTCTTTAAATAGCTCGACGTACCGCCGCACCGTCGCCTCGGAATAGCGCCCGGCGTCATACTCGATCTCAAGCCGCGTGCCGTCCCGATGCTCCATGATCTCTACATTGAACGGATTCTCCGTGCGC
The DNA here is from genome assembly GCA_002315875.1 of Verrucomicrobia bacterium UBA1727. GTDB lineage: Bacteria > Verrucomicrobiota > Kiritimatiellia > RFP12 > UBA1067 > UBA1067. The sequence goes on from DCIL01000080.1 coordinate 53,826, forward strand.
GAAACCGGCGCGGTGATGGAATAGGTCTCCTCGATCATCCAGGCGTAGGGACCGTCCTCGCGCACCGGTCCGGACGTCATCAGCTCGCCCCACTCGTCCTGATAGATGAAGGTGAGCCGGTCGCGTCCGTCGGGATTCACGTCTTCGACCGAACGGATACAAGCGGTGTTCTTGATGCCGTTGAACGTCGCCTGCTTGACGCGCGAAAGGACGTCCCCCGCCGTCAGGTCCGACATGTTGTCGATGACGAGCGGCAGATCGACCATGAACGCGCCGACGGTCTTGAGCTCGTCCTTCGAGACACGCCCGTGAAAGACCCAGTCGATGAGAATCGAATTGCCGCCGGTCAGCCGATAGAGCGCAAGCGCGGTCGCCGCCATGAAAACGTGATGACGGGTGACGCGCCGGGCGGCGAGGAAATTTTCGAAATCGCTCGGAATCGTCAGCGACACTTCTGAGACCCCATACGACGAAGGACCGTGGAAGTCGTCCTTCGGCAACCGCGTGAAGAGCGGATTGCTCAAAAACTCGTGCATGAAGGCACGCGAGGCCTCAGCCATCGAACTCGAGGACTTCGCGCGGCGCTTTTCCAGTACGCCGTAATAATCATCCTTCTCCAACGTCTCGCCGTTGTAGATCTTGCGCGCCCCTTCGAGGATAAGCGGGAAGGAATAGCCGTCGCAGATGAAGTGATGGAAATCCGAAAGAAGATACGCCCGCTCTCCGCAATCGAAGATCGCCGCATTGAGCATGGGCTTGCCGAGCGCTCCGAATTCGGTAACCAGCGAGCCGCGGCTCTCGAGCAGCTCTCGCTCGTCGCCCTTCACGATCGGACAGCAAATCGCCTCCGGAGAAAGCTCCTGACGCTGAACGATCTCGCCGTCAACATCCTTCCTGAGCACCGTCATGATCGCCGCGTGCGTGCGCGCCGACTCACAGAGCGCCTCCGAAAGCCGCTCGAGATCCACCCCCTTGCGCAGCCGGAAGAGCTTGACGAGATTGAACATGTGCGCGGGATCACCCTCTTCATGCAGACGCGAGAGGATGTAGCTCTGAAGATAGTTGAGCGGGGCTTCGGGAATCCCCGCGCGGCGCGCGCGCAGCCAGAGCGGAACGAACGCGATGAGCGTGCAGATCACAAGTCCGATGACCGTCACGCGGGCCGCGACCTTGGAGCCTTCGATGAGCTCGAAATCCTCGATGCCGAAAAGCGAGATGAGCGGCTCCGGGGCAACGAAGAAGCAGATCACCAGAAAACCCATGATGCCGAACGCCAGCGAAGAGGCGGTGCGGAAGAAGCGCTGCTTCTCGTCCACCGACTTGAGCGCGATGCCGATGCCGCCGAATAGTCCCGTGATCCTGATCACACAGAACACCACAGCAAGCACCGGCAGCGACTCGGAATCCCACGCGGCGATGATGTACTTGGTGAGCGCAAAGAACAATACCGCATGCACGAGCCAGATCCAGGAATCGCCGAAGGACGTGCGGAACGAACGGACGAGCGGCATCAGCTCGAAGGAGGCCTTGAGCCGGATTCCGGCGGAGCCGACGAGTCCCTGGAGAAGGATGAGAATCCCGCAGAGATAACCGATCACCGCACCCATGGAGATGCCGCGCGTCCCGTATCGGCGGCAAAGCCAGTACGAGGCGACGACCTGGACGGCGAACTGGATGAAATACGAATAGAGACAAGTGCGCTCACCGCCCTTCGCGAAGACGAGGAAGAAGAGCATGATCTCGACGCCGGAAAACACCACGCCCGGCAGATACCAGCTCCAGTATTCGCTCGCGTAGCAGTAGGTCGCGGCATCAGGATTCATCACGGCCGCATAGCCGGGCGCGAAAAGCGAAAACAGGAAGACGATCGCCAGCGAAACCACCGTCGTCGCGATGAGGCCGGTGCAGGCCAATCTGGCCGCCTGCTCCTCCTCTCCACGCCTCAAGGCCTTGGAATAGAGCGCGAAGGCGCCGGACGCCGTGAGATATTGGAAGAACGCCGCGATTGCAAAGCACGGCATCAGAAGGTTCATCGCACCGAGCGCGGATTCGGAAATCACGCGCCCGGCGATGATGCAACTCGACAGCACGAGGAAATAGTCCGCCAGCACCACCAGCAGGGCGGAACTGAAACGACTCGCAAACCTCTTGTTGATGAAGTTCAAGCGACTTTCCTCAGACGGAGGTTCGCAAGGTGCGAAGGATCCCACCGATGGAATCGACGAGATCCTTGGACTCGAAGCGGTCGATGTATCCGTCGACGAGGAACTTGTCGAGACGGGCGATCACACGGTCGAATTCTCCGGCCGTGCGATGCTCTTCAAGCCAGCGCTTGATCACCTTGGCTTCGTCGGTATCGACCGTGGAATCCTGGAGTATGCCCTTGGTGAGCATCCAGAATTCCGCGGCCTTTTCTGTGTTAGTGTATGCCATGTCAGTTATGTGACTTTCACTTGCGAAGCGCCGCCTGGGCCGCCGCGAGAC
>DCIL01000042.1:0-1315 GCA_002315875.1 Verrucomicrobia bacterium UBA1727
ATCATGAACGACGGCGCATATTCAACCGTATCGCCATTCAAAACCTCTTCGCTCTTCGTCAGCTCGACCTCGCGGATCTTTCCGGCATGAGGGAATATCCCTTCGAAGATTCGCCCATGCAGTCCGAGAAAATACTCGGACGAGAAAACGAAAGCCGGAGAATTGATCTCGGCAATCATTCGCGCCGCAACCTTGTCGGCCTCTTGCGTATCCGGCGGCAAATCGTGTCCGTCCTTCGTCTCGTAATACGCATCAACAATCTGCCGCGCCTCTTCCTGTGTGATCTCTCCCTCAATATGACGCTTCGCCGTCGCAATCAGATACTTCGACGGCTTGAGACCATCAACATCCTGCAGACCAATGGCCGTTGCCCACGCATAGGCGCGTTCACGGCGTCCTGGCTCAACCGCCTCGTCGTAGTACTGATCAAATCCCGACGTGTTCATAACTCTTCTCTTACCCCTCACAACCTAATCATGAGGCCTTTTCGTGCGTCCTCCGTTCAGGGCAAATCTTTCCCCATTGCTCTGTGCGTATTATACCATAACCGTTGTGATAGACTTTCCAACCCTCGCTTCACTAGGAAGCAGAAACATGAAAGGAATAACACATGAGTTACACAAATGAAGATTGCGACAAGGCGCTGGCCGCTCTAAAAGACGGCCTATCCAAGAGCGAAGTCAGTAGGAAGTTCAAGATGAAATAGCTTCTTGAGGAAAGAGATGCTTGTTGGCAAAGGCGCGACCAGCTCCGGTTTTGAAATACTGTTCAAGGGCGGCCGCGGTTCCTTTGTTCTTAACGGCGATTGCCGCGTCTATTTCCCACGGACGGAATTTAGAAGTGTGAGGTACTGACCCGGAGTTATGAACGGCCAGTCGCTCGGTTGGCTTCAATGATGTCATCCCGACGTAGTGATGCGTATGAGTCGCGATGTCAGATAGCATATAAACGTAGTAGAACATATATAGACATCCATCTTTCTTTTTGCCCGCCTTCGCTTTCCCGCCTCCGCCTTCGGCTTTGGCGCGGCAAGCCGAAGCTTCGGCGCGGCACCAGTCTTCGCGCCTTCGGCGCTACGACTCGGCAAGCCGAGCCGTAGCTCAGCTTCGCTGAGCGAAGGCTGGTGGAGGTGGCGAGAGTCGAACTCGCGTCCGAAATGGAATCAACCGAGCGTCTACGTGTTTATTCCGCCTTTGATCTCGGATGGAGCAAGCGGACGAACGCGCTAAGCTCCAACCATCCGTTCGGTTCGGTACCCTGCAGCGCCCGAGCGGAGAGCCCTGCAGCGTAGCCTGCTAAATTAAGCCTCGGCGCT
>DCIL01000042.1:1362-4869 GCA_002315875.1 Verrucomicrobia bacterium UBA1727
AGAGCGTAATCGTTGTTCGCAATTACAGTTTTGACCGGATGATTAACGAGGCCAACCAGCCGTCCTCGACACGCAACCCGACATCAACGCATCCCGTCGAAACCGGATCACCCCCATTTGGTTTGGTGCCGCGTATTATACCATATTTTCATGGGGAATCGTCAAAGGGAATGGTCACCTCCAGGCGGTGATGGCGTGGATGACGTCGGAGAAGCGCTGCTTGGCCTGGCTTGTGTTCTTCTCGGTATTGAGCACGATCCTCATCGCGCACGATTCGAACTCCGCATAGATTGCGTCCGAGATGCGCTCAACCTTCAGGTTCGCCGGAAATTCTCCGCGCCGCTGGCCGTGCGCGATGAGACGTTTGATCGCCTCGCGCGTACCGGTCGTATACTCCTTGATCGCCGCGTTCATGTCCGCACCGCTACGCACCATGCCGACCACGAAATCGAAAACTGCGATGACGAACTCGCGATGCGCGAACATCTCCTCGACCACGGCGTGGCAAATTCCCTCGAGCTTTTGCGCCGTATTGGACCGCGCCATCAGCACCTTGGTGCTGCGCTTCTCGATCAGTCCCGTCACTTCGAGAATCGCCGCATCCATCACTTCGCGCTTCGAACAGAAATAGCGATAGAGAATAGTCCGCGAGACTCCGGTCGCCGCGGCAATCATGATTAGGGAAACGTTATCGTAGCCGACTTGACTAAAAAGCCGCAGTGCCTTGCGGGCGATTTCCTGTTTACGCTGGTCGTGATCAACTTTCTTCGCCATGATTATTGCCCCCGTTTCTCAGTATTAGGTTCGACATGGATAATCGCATCCGTCACCTCCAGCTCCGCAGCAAGGATTGCGTCCTTGACGCGATGGCCGAGATCATGCGCCTCGACCACGGAAAGATTGCGGTCCACCTCGATATGAAGATCTGCCTGGAAAGCTCCACCATAACGGCGCGCGCGGCACTGGTGAACCCCGAGGACGCCCTCTACCGACTCCGCCACTCTCTGCACGTGGGTGGACATGTCGTCGATGCCGGCGTCCGTCAGTTCCTGTAACGCAGGATGGATTATCTCCCACACCACGATCAGAATGAAGACCGACACCACCATCGCACCCACTGAATCCGCCCACCAGAGCGACGGGAAGAAATGCGCGAGTGCGACTGCTATGGCCACTGGAATCGAGCTGAGCGCGTCCGACCGGTGATGCCAGGCGTTCGCCTCGAGAGCGGGCGATTTGAATGTGCGTGCGACCCTGCGAGTCCATCTGAAGAGCCACTCCTTGAGGACGATGGACGCAAGCGCCACCACGAAAGCGAGCATCCCCGGAGAATCCGTCTTGCCGGACATAAACGAACGGATTGCGTCCTTCGCCAGCTCATAGGCGACGAAGGCGAGCATGATGCCGATGAAAAGCGTCACCAGCGCCTGAATCTTGCCGTGTCCGTACGGATGCTCGTCATCTGGCGGCGCCTCCCAATAGCGAACGCCAAGCAACACCGCGACGTCCGTCACCAGATCGGACACCGAATGCACCGCGTCCGCAATCAGCGCCTGCGAATTCCAGACGATACCGGTGGCGAACTTCAGCACGGCGATGACCGTGTTGACCACCATGCCGGCGTATGTCACGCGCTGAATCTCTCCCGTTGCCGTGCTCATTTCACGTGTATTATAACATAAACTAAATGCGGCAATTAGTACTTCTCTGGACCTCCGCGGCGATTTGGAGGGAAACGCCGGCCGCCGCGGCGATCTCCTCTACTGTCGCTCGAGAAATGCCGCGGACCGATCCGAAGCGGCGAAGAAGCTTCATTTTCTTCGCCTCGCCGATGCCCGGCACCTCGTCCAGCACCGACTCACGGATATGCCGCTCGCGAAGATGACGATGATGGGTTATTGCAAAGCGATGCGCTTCGTCCCTCAGCCTCGTCAACACGAAGAGCGCCTGCGAGTCACGCGGCAGAAGGAGATTTTCGCGTCCATCGTCGAAGACCACTTCCTCCTGACGCTCGGCGAGTCCGATGGTTGCGGGACTGAGTCCCAGCTCCGCCAGTGCCGCGCGCGTGGCCCGCAGCTGGGTGATGCCGCCGTCACAGACGAGAAGGTCCGGCAAGGATTCCTTCGAATAGCGGCGCGAAACCACCTCGGCCATCGAGCGCGGATCGTCCGCCCCCTCAATCGTCTTGATGCGATAATGGCGGTAAAGCCGTTTGTCCGGAAGTCCGTCCACGGCAACCACGAGCGAAGCGACGGAATCGGTACCGAAGAGATTGGAGATGTCGATGCACTCGATAACATGGGGAGGATTCGCCAGTCCCAGCGCCTCGGCGAGTTCTGAAAGTCCGCGCGCGGCGTCCTCCGCGGCAAGATGCGGGGCCTTGCGGACGAAGTGCGCCTTCGTCATCTCCTTAAGCGCCAGCAAAGTGTCCCTGAGGCGTGCCGCCTTCTCGAAGTCGCATTTCTCCGAGGCCAGGCGCATCTCCTCTTCGATCTCGGCGAGAACTTCGGGACGATGTCCCTCCAAAAATTCACACGCCTCCTCGAAGCGCGCTCTGTACTCCTCGCGCGCAATCCGTCCGAGACACGGCGCTGAACAGCGACGAATGACGTCCGCTGAACAATGCAGATGATCCTGTTCGCATGGGGCGATCGCCTCACAGCCGCGGATCCCCCAGCGCTTCTCGACGAAATCCTTGGCGGCGCGGACGACGGGCGCGGACGGAAACGGACCGAAATAGCGCGCTCCGTCGTCCCTCACGATTCGACAGCAGGTGAAGCGCGGCCAGTCCTGTCCCGGATCCGCCCGCAGCGCAAGGTAGCGCTTGTCATCGCGCATCAGGATATTGAAGTGGGGCTTGTAGCGCTTGATCAGCGAGGCCTCGGTAAGCAGCGACTCCGCCTCGTTCCTCACCGTCATGAACTCGAAGTCGTAGATCGTGTCGACCATCGACTTGACCTTGGGCGCGTGATGGGCTCCGGGACGGAAATAGGACTGTACTCGCTTGCGGAGGTTCTTGGCCTTGCCGACATAAATGATCACGCCCCGGCGATCTCGCATGAGATAACAGCCGGGGCGGTTGGGAAGATTCTTAAGCCGCTCTCGTATCAGCTCGTTCAAGCCAGCTCTTTGGCGGGTTCTTCCTTCTTCTCCTCTTCCTTCTTGGCTTCCGCCTCGGACTCCTTGGCGCCTTCCTCAAGGCCCTTCTTGAACTCGTTCTTCGCCTTACCGAGCGACTTGGCGAGTTCGGGAATCTTCTTGGCGCCGCCGAAAAGAACGAAGGCGACTACAAGGCAAATGACGAGCTGCCACGGACCGAGATTCTGAATGAATGCGAAAATCATATTTTGCTCCTTATCTGTTTATGCCGATATAATACTTAATTTTACGGACGAAATCAAGTGGGGGTGCCGAAAAACGCACGGTAGAGAGCGCGGACCGCCGCATCACGATCCTGAGTGCGAATGGCAATCATGAACGAGACCTCGCTCGAACCCTGGTTGACCA
>DCIL01000042.1:4929-24388 GCA_002315875.1 Verrucomicrobia bacterium UBA1727
GCGAGCATGCCGGGCGTGTAGCACATGCCCTCGCCCACGATCATCAACATCGTAAGATCGCGCTCGACGGTGACGAAATCAGGCTCGAGTTCGCGGCGGATCGTCGCAACCACGCGGCGCTCCTTCTCCTTAGGCAGATACTGATCCTTCACGACCACGCACTGCGAATCGACGCCCGAGGGCATATGCTCGTAGGAGATGCCTTCCTGTTCGAGAATCTGCAGCAGACGACGGCCGAAGCCGATCTGGCGGTTCATGAGATACTTCTCGACAACGATGTTGCAGAAGTGGTCCGCACTCGCGATGCCTACGACCGTACCGGGGATGACGCGGCGGGACTGCTGGATCATCGTGCCAGGCTCGGCGGGATGATTGGTGTTGCGGATGTTGATCGGGATTCTCGCCTTGACCGCGGGAATGACCGCATCGTCATTGAAGACGCCGAAGCCCGCGTAGGCAAGCTCGCGCATCTCGCGATAGGTCATCGTGGGAATGCCCTCGCCATCCTTCACCTCGGAGACGATGCGAGGATCGCACGGATAGACCGAGTCGACATCGGTGAAGTTCTCGTAGACGTCGGCACAGACAGCGGCCGCGAGAATCGAACCGGTGATGTCGCTGCCGCCGCGCGGGAAAGTCGCGACCTTGCCTTCGCGGGTATAGCCGAAGAAACCAGGATAAATGACGATGCCGTCGAAGTTCGAGAAGGCCTTGGAAAGCTTGACGTAGCTGTCTGGATCGAGCGTCGCGTCGCCGAACTCGCCCTTGAGAATCATGCCCGTGTCCTTGGGACTCGCATAGCGCGCCTTGCGTCCGCGCGCCTCGAAGGCGACGGCGACGAGTTTGGCATTGTTATCCTCACCGGACGCCTTCATGAGGTCCATGAACTCGGCGGGAGTAAGCGAAGCGGCCTGCGCGAGGCGCCCCTTGAGATCCTGCTCAATCGTCCGCACGATGTCCTCGCCAAGTTGAAGCTCCGTCGCGATCTCGGCATAACGCTCGACCACCGCACCGTACTCGCGATCGGTGTTCTCGCCCTTAAGCGCGACTTCCGCAAGCGCGATCAGCAGATCGGTTACCTTGGTGTCACCACCGTGCCGCTTGCCGGGCGCGGAAACCACCACAATGCGCCGCGCAGGGTCCGCGAGGACGATATCGATGACCTTGTTTAGCTGCGCCGCGTTCGCGAGCGACGAGCCGCCGAATTTGCAAACCTTCATTACTCTTGTATCTCCAATTGAGCCGCGTATTATATCATAATTGTGGTATACTATGCGGCATGAAGATCAGATTGTGGATTCTCATAGGGATTTTCGCGGTTGCATCGGGTTGCGCGGTTGATCAGCATTTTATAAGCAACCCCGGGAAAAGCCAGTTCATCAAGGTGGAAAGCGGTGATGACTGGCACTTCAAGCTCAATGAGCCCAGGGGTCAGCGATGGCATTGGCATTGCGACGATCACGATGTCTCCCTGGATCTTAACCGCAACTATGAGAAGGAGACCGTGTGGGTGAACATCCACGTTCACCGCGGCTATGATGGACCTTCCGCCATCTATTTCGAGCTACGCGATCAGAGGGAAGGGAAAACCCTCCAGGCCTTCAATCTCGGACTCTTCAAGCGAACCGGCGACGAGGCGTTCTGGAAGTGAAAACGCTAAAGCGACCTGACGAAGGCAAGGCCGGATTCAAGGTCTGAAATCTTTCCGTCGAGCTGCGCCGCGTAAGTCGCATCGAGAATCCGCTTGAATTCAGGTCCCGGCTTCATCCCCATCGCCAGGAGGTCGCGTCCCTGCACGAACGGTTTCGGCGCGGAGTCCGCCGCGGCAATTCGCGCGGTCTCCTGCTCAAGCCAGCGGAAGGGTTCTGGCTCCGAAGGGAACGGGGGACGTCCCATATCGTCCGCAATGGCCACTCGAATGAGTCGCTCCATCTTCTCGACCTGGCGAATGACCCGACGAATGGCGCCGTCGGACGACTTGTCGCGCCACATCGCGAACGGGCGCATGTGAAGACGGACGAGCGGCAGCACTTGCGCGATAAACCGCTCATCATCGGTGAGCCGCCGAAGAAAGGTCTCGGTCGGTGCTACGCCTTCATCGTCGTGTCCCAGCGAACGGATGCGCTTTCTCACCGGATCGTACCGCGTACACGACGGCTTGCCGAAATCGTGACAGAGGACGGCGAAGCCGACAATCACGTCTTCCGCTTCGCCTGCCTGCCGCGAATCGCGGTCCGCGGCAAACGCATCAAGACAGCAAAGCGTATGATTCCAGACATCACCTTCGGGGTGCCACTCGGGATCCTGCTTGCATTCCACCATCCGCTCGAGTTCGGGATAGCGAGCGAGCCATCCGGCCGCGCGCAGGAAATTCATCGCGGCAGAGATTTTCCTACCGCTTACGAACAGTTCGCGCCAAGCCGCAAAATGCACCTCGCGCTCAATCGGCTGAGTTGCTAGGGCGCGGCAGTTTTCGATCAGTTCACCGCTGGACTCAAGTTCGCCGCGCGCGATCGCATTCATCGCGGCAAGGACATCGGCTGCATAAAGGACTTTCATGGCAGTCGGGCGGAGGCATAGCGGTCGTGTCCGGCCCAATCCTTCTCGATGCATATTTCCACGAAGCCAAAGTTCTTCATGAGATCTGCCACCGCGGCACCCTGGTTCTCTCCAATCTCGAAGAATACCGCGCCGTTGGGCCTGAGCACGTTGATCGCATCCGAAAGATACCGTTCGTAGAAGACGAGCCCATCGGCGCCGCCGTCCAGCGCAAGGCGCGGCTCGAAATCGCGCACACGTGGGTCGAGCGTCTCGCAGACGGCGCTTTCGATATACGGAGGATTCGAGACGATGATGTCAATGCACTCCGGCTCGTCGACATCGTCGAGGCCGTCCCCGACCACGAATTTCACGCGCTCTGCAAGTCCGCACATCTCAGCGTTGACGCGAGCGAGCTGAATAGCATCCTCGGAGATATCTGTGCCGACGAATACTCCATCGCCCTTGAATTCCTTCGCGAGCGAAAGGATGATCGCGCCGGTACCGGTGCCGATATCGAAGATCACCGGCGCAGGAGCGAACGAGCGCTGAGGATCGGCGAGGAACTTGAGAACGCGGGTGACGAGCTCCTCGGTTTCGGGACGCGGAATGAGCGCGCGGCGATCGCACTTGAGCGTGAGCGAACGGAAATCCCATTCGCCGAGCACATATTGGATCGGCTCGCCCTTGACGAGACGGGACATCCCACGGCGCATGGCCTCGAGATGCCGCTCGTCAGCGTCTTTGTCGAGATGGGACGCGAGGAAACCGCGTCCGCACTTAAGAAGCCGAGCCGCCATAAGCTCCACCGCAACCTCGGCCTCGGGCACGCCCTTGGTTCCGAGATAGGCGGACGACCTGGCTACGACTTCCTTCCAGACCATTTTAGAAAGGCATATCGTCGATATCGTCCGCACCGGCAGGCATATCCGGCTCGGCGGGAGCGGGGACGGGCTCGGTGGAGGTGCCGTCCGCATTCAGGACCTCGATCTTGAGTCCGGTCAGATCGACAAAGTACTGAACGCCCTTGGGACCTTCCCACTTGCGTCCGTCGACCACGAAACGGACCTTCGCGCGCGCGCCTTTGGCAATGCCTTCGAGCAGCGAGCAGTTGTCCTTCTTGAACGAAAACTTGATCGGGTTGGGATACTTCGAGGGCGAATCAACATCATTGCCGATGACGATGTCGCGCTTGGTGAAGCCGCTGGCAAAGGTCTGCACGGGCATGACTTCCTCGACGACTCCGGTGTATTCATAGATCTGTGACATTAGTTGTTTTCCTTTCTTTTTATTAAAATCGATTACTGGCGGCGCGAAGTCACCTCGATGACGTTGACCTGATTGCGCAGCTGAAGAATGATCTGGTTGACGACGCGATCGGTCGCGAGCACGTCGATGCGCATGCGCGAGACCGTGCCGTCCTCGGTCGGACCGACGTTGAGCGTCTGGATGTTGTAGCCACGGCCGGAGATGAGCCCGACGATTCGCGCGAGCACGCCCGGCTTGTTCTCCACGAAGCAATTGAGCCGGTAGATGGACTCGGACTTCGTCGTCTTCATACCGTCGCCTCCCCGTCCACCACGACCTCTAACAGATACGGCTTCTTCGCGCGCACCGCCTTCGCGACTGCGGCACCGAGTTTCTCGGGGTCGCTCACCCTCGCGGACGCAAGACCATACGCCTTGGCGAGCAGCACGAAATCGGGATTCGAATAATCACCGATGAAGTAGCGCTTCTGCATCTGGCGAATCATTCCGAGCGTACCGTTGTTCATCACGATAAAAGCAATCGGCAGTCTCTCGCGCGCGGCAAGAAGCAGTTCCTCGGCCGTCATCTGCGCGCCGCCATCGCCTACAATCGCAACGATCGGACCTTCCGCGCCGCCGATCGCAGCACCGATTGCCGCGGGGATTCCGAAGCCCATCGCGCCCATGCCGCCGGACGTGATGAAACGCCGCGGACGAGAATGCGGGAAGCGCCGAGCGGCGAACATCTGATGCTGTCCGACGTCAGTGACCAGCACGCACCGTCCCCTCGTCGCCTCGGCAACCGCATCAATCACCGATTGCGGCATGATGACACCACGATGAAGCGGAACGTATTTCGGCTTGATCGGTTTAAGCGCCTCGAGCACGGACAGCCAGTCGGGATGGGAGGCCGTCTTCACACGCGAGGCGACCACGGTCAGGAGATCCTTGATATCCGCAACTATGCCCATCGTCACCACCACGTTCTTGTCGATGGCAGAGGGATCGCAGTCCACCTGCACGATCTTCACGCCGCGCGAGGTCTTCGCCCCTTCGGTCACGCGATCGTTGAAACGGACGCCAAGCGCGAGAATGAAATCGGCCTTCTCGAGCGCGGTCTTCGCGGCCGCGGTGCCGTAGATGCCGGCCATGCCCATTGCCAGCGGATGCGCGGTATCAAAAGATCCGATGCCCATCAGCGTAGTCACGACTGGAATGTTCGCCTTCTCCGCCATCGCCGTGAGATCGCGTGCGGCGTCCGCGGCAATCACCCCGCCACCTGCATAGATTACGGGACGCTTCGCGGCGTTGAGCCACTTCGCGAGCGTAGCCACATCGCGGGCGGAGGCGGCGCATTCCGGATGATAGGCGCGAAGCGAGATTCGTTCGGGATAGGTCGCTGAAGTGGCGGCGCGCTGCACGTCACAGGGAAGGTCGATGACGACGGGACCCGGCTTGCCGTGGGTGGCGATGTAAAAGGCCTGGGCGACGGTCTCCGGAATCTCGTCCGCATTCTTGATGAGAAAATTATGCTTCGAGACCGCGCGGGTAAGGCCGGTGGTGTCCGCTTCCTGAAAGGCGTCGGTACCGATGCGATTGAGCTCAACCTGTCCGCAGATCACCACGAGCGGCACGCCGTCCATATTTGCGCAGCCGAGGCCGGTGATCGTGTTGGTAAGACCGGGGCCGCTCGTAACCAGCACCACACCTGGACGCCCGGTAGCGCGCGAATAGCCGTCGGCACAATGGACCGCGCCCTGTTCATGACGATTGAGAATGAAGCGAAGACGCGAATCGCGCAGGCAGTCGAAGACGTCAAGGACATTGCCGCCGGGGTAGCCGAAGACGGTATCGACTCCGGCGCGCTCCAGACTCTCCACAAGCGCGCGGGCTCCGTTTCTGACTGCCTTCGACGGCTTCATCTCACTCCTTCTCAACCCTTGCCGAGACGCTGTCCCGAGTAGCGCTGTTCGTGGATCGGCTTCCACCACCACTCGTTATCGAGATACCACTGGACGGTGCGGCGGATTCCGCTTTCGAAATTCTCACGCGGCTTCCAACCGAGCTCGCCCATCAGCTTAGAAGGATCGATCGCATACCTGAGGTCGTGTCCCGGACGATCGGTGACGAAGGTGATGAGGTCAAGATACGATGTCGCCTTGGGACGCAATTCGTCCATGATCCTGCAGATCGTCTCGACCACCTCGAGGTTGGTGCGCTCGTTGTGTCCGCCGACATTGTACGTCTCGCCGTCCGCCCCCTTCTCGTTGACGAGCATCAGCGCGCGAGCGTGATCTTCGACGAAGAGCCAGTCGCGGACATTGGCACCCTTGCCATAGACCGGAAGCGGCTTGCCGTCGAGGCAGTTGAGGATCACGAGCGGAATGAGCTTCTCGGGGAAGTGGTAGGGACCGTAGTTGTTGGAACAGTTGGTGATGCGAATCGGAAGACCGTACGTATCGTGCCAGGCGCGCACCAGATGATCGGAACTCGCCTTCGAGGCCGAATACGGAGAGTGCGGAGAATACGGGGTCTTCTCGGTGAAGTAGCCGGTCTCTCCCAAGGTGCCGTAGACCTCGTCCGTCGAGATGTGCTGGAAGACGAAGGACGGATGCTGCTTCCACCACTTGAGCGCCGCCTGCAACAACGTCGCGGTGCCGGTGATGTTGGTGCGGATGAACTCTCCTGGCCCGTCGATCGAACGGTCGACGTGACTTTCCGCGGCAAGATGGAAAATCGTGTCGGGCCTGAACTCGGCAAAGGCCTTGTCCATCGCCTCCTGATCGCAGATGTCGGCACGAAGAAACGCAAGCCGTTTCTCCGAGTTGAGGGTTGCGAGTTGGGAGTTGAGAGTCGAGATATCGTTGTCAACATCCCTTTCAGGATCCAGCCCGACCTCCTTGAGCGACTCAGGGACGCCGGCGTAGGTCAGCTTGTCGATGACCAGCACCTGGCAATCGGTTTCCTTGATCAGAAGACGGGTGAGCGCGCTGCCGATGAAACCGCAGCCGCCTGTTACGATACAACGCTTATTCTTCATCTACGAATCCTTTCGGTGCATGTGATGTCGGCTCTTCCGGAGTGTCCGAATTCTCCCGGTCAGCGACAGATGCGGTCGGCGCAGGCGTCTTCGGATGCGAAATCTGCTTGGGAGCGTCGTCATCGTCGCCCTTTGATTGTCCGTAGCCATAGCCGTAACCATAGCCGTAGCCATAGCCGTAACCGTATTTGCCATTGACCTTCGTGCGGCCGTGCGGCGAGAAAGCGCCGGCGGACGAGATCTCGAGATCGTTGACGATGACGCCGATGATGCTCGCACCTGCCTCGGTGAGCGAACGCGTGCAATACTGGATCGGACGGAAATGCGTGCGGTCGGGACAGCACATGATGAGCACCGAATCGACGAGCACGCCGAGCGAGACGACATCGCCAATGACACCGAACGGCGGCGCGTCTACGATGATATGATCGTAGGTGGAACGCGCCCATTCGAAGAATTCGGGAACGATGGAGGAGCCGAAGATCGTCGCAGGGAAGACCCCTTCCGGCGGACGCGATACGATGACGTCAAGATTCTCATGTTCGGTACGGTTCACGAGCGTCGAGAAGTCCGGCTTTGACGAGCCATTCGCACGCTGGAGGGTATGCGAGAAACTATGCTCCTCATCGATCTCGAGGCCCCAGATTCCGGCGAGCCGCGGACGGCGAAGATCGAAGTCGACGTGCAGGACCTTGCGTCCGGACTGCGCATACGCGATCGCGAGCGAGGTCGAGGCGATGGTCTTGCCTTCACCGGGCTGAGTCGAAATGAAGAGCACGCAGTGGCTCATCGATTCGTACCGCGGCGAATCCAAGAGATTGCGAAGTCCGGCAACCGATTCGGAGAACTGCGAGTATCGATCGTACAGCAGATGCTTGGCGACATCGCGGCGGTCTTTCTTGCGCACGTGCGGAAGGACCGCGAGCACCTTGAGCGCGAGACGTCCTTCGATGTCGGAAAGGTTGACCACCGTATCCTCGAGGTTGTCGAGCACCAGCACGAAGACGATGCCGAGCGCAAGCGAGAGCGCAATGCCGGCGCCGAAGATGATGAGCGGATTGGGCAGAATCGGCTTCGAGGGAACACTGGCGGGACGACCGACGCGGACGATTTCGTTATTCGACTCCGCCTCGATGCGCGCCTTGTTCTCGTCCAGGATGAGCCCTTCCAGCACGCGATTGGCGACACCGAACTCGGCCTCGAGCTGTCCAAGCCCCGACTCGGCGAGCACGATGCGCTGCTCGACGTTCGCAAGTTCGTTACGAAGATCTTCCTGCTTCTGTTTGAGATTGGTGAGCCGGTTGCGGGCGACGCGGAGAGTGGACCTGCCGGACAGAAGCGCACGCGCCGCGGCATCCATGAAACGCTGACGCGCGAGCTTTTCGGCCTGCTTGGCGCTGATCACCTCGGGATGACTGTCCGTGAAGGTGAACATCAGCTGCTGGCACTTCGAGTCGGCGTCCTGATAGGCACGGAACTCCTCGGCGATCTCCTGGGCACGCGGCACGCCGGAGGAGAGCGAACCGTAGCTCATCGGATCCTTCTGCACCTGGGCGAGCATCTTCTCCCATTCGACGAGTTGCGTCTCCTCGGTCTCGATACTCAGGATGTCGCCGGTCGTCTTGGAAAGTCCCTGCTGAATGGTCTCACGCGAAGAACGGAGATTATCCACCTTGTTGGCCGTGCGGAAATTCAGCAACGACTGCGCGATCTTGTCCACCTCGCGGCGCTTGCGCTCGACGTTCGCATGGATCTGAGAGACCGCCTTGTCGCAACGGAGCTTGTTCTCCTCATCGGTAAACGCCTCGATGGACGCGGCGTAGCTGTTGGCGAGCGCGGCGCAGAGCGCCGGCGTCTTGGAGCGAGTCGAGATCGTGATGATGCGCGAATTGCGCACCAGCTCGAGTTTGGCGCTGCCGAGAACGCCGATCAGCTCCTCGTCGGGTGAGGTCGAAGCCGGATTCGCCGCACGGTAATGCTGAATCGATTTCGAGATTACCTTGTCGCTCTTCCAGTCGGAAATTCGAGTATTGAAAATCTCAGCATAGGAATTGCCGTAGTCCGGTGTCACTTCGGAAAGCGTACTGCGGTTCTGTCCGCCCGTGGAGCGGCGCATATCCATCGTGAACTCGCTCGTCGCCTCGTAGACAGTCGGAGAAATGCGATAGACGGCAAAGGCGATGATGAGTCCGACCAGAAGAAACACGAAGACCGAAAGCCAACGCTGGGAGATGACGCGCACCATACGCCCGATGGTGATCGTGCCGATGACCGATCCGTCCTCATTACCGCCGCCACGAGCGCCGCCGCCGTAGCCACCGTAACCACCGTAGCCGCCGTAGCCGTACGATCCGTACGCTCCTCCGCCGTAGGTCTTGTCGGAGGCACCGTAATACATGGGCGAGGCGTTACGTCCGCCATAATACATCGGCCCCACGCCCTTACCGCCGCCATAATAAATGGGACTGTCAGCCATTGCCATTACCTTTCAAGCGGACCGACGCCACGGACACCGCCGCCATCGTTCCGGAAATGATGAGAACATCCGCCCGCAGCAGCGAGCATCCAAAAAAGGAAATCACGATCAAATACAAAATGACGAGCGGCAACAGCGCGACCGCAGGCGGTTGGACCGCCTTCACGGATATTCCCGGCAACAGCCGACGAAGCCAGAGTATTACAAGCGTCAGCGCGGGAAGCGCGATCATGACCATGCCGATCAGCCCGCGCTCCGCGACCAGTTGCAGGAATCCGCTGGCAACGGAAACCGCTCCCGTCGGCAGGTGCATCCAGAGTTCGGGGGTCGCCTCGAAACGGACGAGATACGGGAAGGCGCCGAGTCCACACCCGCACCACGGCGAGTTCATCCAACCATGCATCGCCAGCGACGAAAGCATCGTCCCCGCCTCATCCGTACGCAGAAGCACTGCGCCGAGGTCTCCAAGCGCGGCAAAACGTCCGCGAATCGCCCCTTGCGATATGAACCCTCCAGCCAGCAGCAGGAGCAATCCCACGGACACGAAATAGACGATCAGCACCTTCAGTTCCATCGCGTGCCCGACCGCGAACTTCGAGTAAAGCACTACGGCGATCAACATGACGAAGCCAATCGCAAGAAACGCCGCGAGTTCGAACGGCGTCGAATAGACGAGTGCACCGACGAAAGTCCCTCCGCACCCCACCACCGATAACGGCAACGCCTTGAGCCAACCTTCCTCAAAAACAGAATTGAGCGCCACGAGTCCACCCAAATGCGCAAGCGCAAAGGCCGGTCCCACATGGAAATCACCGGACACCTTGACGCCCAGCATGCAGAAAACAATCGCAGCGGCCCCCGCCATGAACGAAAGCGCCAACGAGAATACGCCGCCCGACGTTTCACCCAAGGCGAAAACCGCCCCCGTCACCACCACCATCACCGCAACCGAGGCGGCAAGCGGAAGATATCCCGCGCCCTCAACCGAGGCCGGCAAATACTGAAACTTCGGCAAGGTCACCTCCCAATTGCCGGCGTCTGCCACGTAACGAAGCGCGATGCCGTCATTGATGCACCGCAATCCGGCGACGATCGCGACGACCACCAACAACCAGGTCAGCGGACTTGTAACAAGAGCCGATGCCAGACGCCGACGTGCGTCATGCGCCGCCTCAAGCCGATGTGACGTCGGCTCCATGATCATCCACACGAACGAGATCATGGAAAGCCACAGCAGAACGTTCGCAATGACGTTTTCAGGAAGAAACGGAAATAGGACAAGCGGCGCGACCGCCAAGAAGGCAAGATGCGCCGCAAGCGAATAGCTAGCGATGAACTTCTGGATCACCTTCAGTAACTCAGCCGCACGCCGACCGTCGCACGCCAGCGATCGTAATCATAAAAACCATTCGCCCGTTCAGATTCGCTGTTCCACGAACGCTGATATTCGCCATAGCAGAACAGAGAGAAGAACCGATTCAGGGTGTAGTTGAGACCAAGGCGGCAGGTTGCAACATCGAGATCATAATCGCGCGAGGAATCTTTGCCAACGCGCTCGTGAGTCTCATGACGGTAGGTCAGGTCGAGAGTCGCACGAAGTTTGCCGCGGACGAGCGACTTGGCCAGGCCCCACGACACCGCATCGACGCGCGAGCGAGAACTGAGCTCACGTTCGGACGGCTGATAGTACGAGGTTCCCAGAAGCATCATGTTCCACGTTTCGCCAATCTTCCAGCTGCCGGAAAGCGTATAGACGAAGCCGTTGTCCGACGAACCGCCGGTGCCGCCGTAGCGGAACTGGCTCCAGCCGGCGAGCGCGCGGTACGAGATGCGCTCGGTCATATAGGAGCCGAGACCGCCCTGAACCGTGAAACCATGAGAATTGTCACCGAGACTGGACATCGAAGTGTTGTCTTGGCGATAACCCTGATAGCCGCCGGCAACCAGGAAGTCCGTCCACGGAGACGGCGCATAGCCGGCCTCAATGCCCACCTGCCAACGCTGCCAGCCGTAGAGCGCAGAGGTGCTGCCGCTCTTGTCGTTATCGTAATTGAGATAATAGTAGCTCGCGTTCACGTCACCGTGGAAATGCTCGTTGAAGCGGCGCTGAATAGCACCCTGAACCGTAAGCTGATCGCGATCGGCGGTGTAGCCGCGACCACCGGGCTGAATGATGTCGTCGGACATCGTGATGCGCTGATAGCTTTCGGAGAGCATCAGCGTCCACCCCTTGGAAGCGCCCTGCGAATCGGACCAGTTCCAACGCAACGTCTCGCCGTAGCTGTGCTGGTTGTGATTGTTCACATTCTCGCCCTTGCAATAGGCGTGGTAATTGTAGAAGCCGTCGAGAAGCACGGACCAGTTATCCGCCCGATAGTCGAGCGCCAAAACCGGACTGATGGTCCACATCACATCACTGTTGCTGCCACTGTGGCGACCGCCGACATTGGAATCGAAGGTCGCGGACGCGGACACGTACGGACGGAGGGTCATGCGCTGACCGATCTTGATGCCCGTCGGACGATCCAGGGTTTCAGCGGACACTACCGCCGCGGACATCACCGCAATGATAAAAAATAGATTTCTCATTTTACTACACTCCTACAAAATCAAATGCCGGTCGTCTGGTACTGATAACCACCCGGCTCCGCCTCCTGCTTAGAAGGTACGACAGCGTTGACACCGCCGTTGCCGAGGTTCGGAAGCTCATAGACGATCGGACTCTGTACCGCGTCGACCACCGGATTGGCCTCACCCGCGGTAAGCAGCTTGTCGGTATTCGCACCGGAAAGGTCGGCGAGCACCGATTCAAAGGTCTGAGGACCGGCAATACGCAGAACCATCTCGACGACCGGACGCGAAACATCACCGTCGGCCACGCCAAGCATCGGCTCGTAGCTCTTGTTCTCGCTGCTCGCCAACGCCGCCGGGAACCACTCGTTGGACGCTTTCTCGCGAACCGACTCCGGAAGCGTCGCCACCGCGGCCTTTTGAATTTCGGGCGTCGCGCTGTTGGACGCCTTGACCATCATCAGCGCGGCAAAGCCGGCACGGACTCCGCCGTCCTCAGCGGTCTCGAGCCGCGCATTGACCGTCTTCATGACATTTTCGACAATCTTGATGAAGCGCTCGTCAGTATAAGTGACCTTCGGATTCGCCGCACGGTTGAAGACATTCTCGGCAAGCGACTCGGTAATCACCGGCAACGAACCCACCGGCACCACGGCATAGGCCTCGGCAACGACCTCGGTGACATTACCCTTCGCGGCTCCTTCAATCGCCCCGCGAGTGGCATTGAGATACATCGCCGTGTGCTCCTCGGGCGAACCCGGAAGCTTGGAGATCGCCCCCATGACCTCGGAAACGAACTTCAGCTGATCGGCAGCGGAAAGAGTCTTCATCACTGCAGTCATAACCTTCTTGTCCTGCGCCGCGCCCTGAATCTTCGCACGCGCCGCTACCAACGCCGCCGAGGCATTGGCTTCGGCATTCTCCGCCGCAAACGCCCCCAGCGTCACCGCCGCAAACGCCAACATCAACAGTTTCTTCATGATAGCACTTCCTTTCCTAACAACCTAAATCAATACCAGGTCTCCGGCACCCAGACGACATCGCCCGCCCTGAGCGGCATATCCTTGTCGACACGCCCGTCCTTGCCGATTTCCTTGATGTTTACAGTATAACGCGTCTGGTTACCGTCCTTGTCGCACCGCGTGACACGAATGGACGACTTGTCGGCGAACTGCTTGCAACCGCCGGCCATCTGCAGAACCTTGGTAACCGTAAGATCCATCGTCGGCGGCATGTTCACAGGCCCGGGATTCCCCACCTCGCCAAGTACGGTCACCGTGCCCCACGGGCTCACGCCCTTGCCGTCATACGGAGCAAAGGTGACAGTGACCATCGGCTGCTTGTAGTAGACCCCATAGGCCTTGACGAGCTTCTGACGAAGCGCGTCAAGCGTAAGCCCATCGCAATGAATCGGCTCCTGCAAAAGAAGCGGAAGCGTAACATCACCCGCCTGATCAACCAACACGTTCATCGTTGTCGGCGGCGCGGCAACCGTACCAACCTGGACAATCAGCTGAATTCCAGGACGAATCCGAGGACCTTCCCACCACGTCGCCACCACGGTGGAATCGACTTGTTCCTTCTTGCCAAAGGAATCAGAAATCGATTCGCAACCGCAGATAACCGCGGCAATGAGCATTAACATCAGCACCTTCAAGGCCGATTCTCTAAAATGACTTTTCAACATTCGCGACAAATTATACTAAATCCCTTTGCGATAGTCAACTTGACAAGCCGCTGAAATAGGCGATGGTACGATCGAGTCCGACATCGAGCGGAATCTTCGGCTCCCAGCCGAGAAGCTCCTTCGCCAGCGTGATGTCGGGCTTGCGCTTCTTGGGATCATCCCCCGGAAGCGGTTTCATGACCAGTCTTGATTTCGACTGCGGCATCTTCTGAAGCGTCTTCTCCGCCAACTCCCGAATGGTGTACTCACCGGGATTGCCGGTGTTGATGACCGGAATGCACGGACGGCCCGGCTTGCCGAAAAACTCCCGGAGGACCGCCTTGTCCAAGGCCATATACTTCATGAACGCCTCGATGAGATCGTCGCAATACTGGAAGGAGCGAGTCTGGGAACCGTCCCCGTAAATGGTGATGTCCTCATTGCGCAAGGCCTGCATGATGAAGTTGGAGATGACGCGTCCGTCCTGCGGATGCATTCTGGGACCGTAGGTGTTGAAGATACGGACCATCCGCACGTCGGTGTCGAACTCGCGTATGTAGTCCGCCGCCAGCGTCTCCGCCACCCGCTTGCCCTCGTCATAGCAACTGCGGATGCCAATGGTGTTAACGTTGCCCCAGTAGCCTTCGACCTGCGGATGCACCACGGGATCGCCGTAGATCTCGCTCGTCGAGGCATGAAGAAGCGTCGCCCCGCAACGCTTGGCAAGTTCCAGGCAGTTGAGCATTCCGAGAAAGCTCGTGCGCGTCGTGAAAAGCGGCCGCGCCTGATAATGGACGGGACTCGCCGGACACGCCAGATTGTAGATCTCGTCAAACCGCGGCACCTTGCCGTCCCGATTTTTCAGCGTCGCCTCCAGATCGGCAACATCACCTTCAACGAAGAAAAACCGCTCGTTCGCCTCAAGATGAGCGATATTGCGCCTGCTGCCCGTATAGAGATTGTCATAAGCAACGACAACGCAGTTCTCGCTCAAAAGGCGCTCGCAAAGATGGCTGCCCAGAAAACCGGCCCCGCCGGTTACCAAAACTGTTTTCAAGTACATGCTTAACGGAAGTAGATGGTGAAGCTTGCGGACGCCAGGCGGTACCACACGCCCTTCTCGCCGTTGTGCTCGTAATGGACATCGCCGCCGGCGAAAGTGCTGCGAATCTTCTCCGATGCACCGTCCGCAATGATCTCCGGACGCGGATCGACGAATTCACCTTCAATCTCATGCGCACCGACGACCTTAAGCCACTTGGCGCTAAGCCCTTTCACACGCCGGACGTCAAACGCGAGCCGCGCACCGTCGGTGATGACCAGTCGATTGGTGGCGTTGGCCGTCCAGTCGGAGGATCCGTTCTCGGTCGGCATACAGCACAGCACCGACTCGGTCTGATTGGAAAGCACCAGATCGCGGCACCGGAAATCTCCACCGCCCACCTCGAAGACGCCCTTGCCGTCCGCTCCGACATAGACATCCTTGACGACCTTGAACGTGCCGCCGGTGATTGAGAAGCGTCCGTCAGACATCTTCTTGCCGCACTGATTATATTTAAAATCGGGGTGATACAACTTGCCGGTAAGTCCGATGTCCGTCTCCAAGGCGCCGCCGACGAACATCTCCTGAGAAACGAGGCCAGTGCCGCCGCCAATCGTGAAGGACCCCTTGCCGCAACCGAACCCGACCAACATCGGATGCACGTAGTAATCCCTGCCGCCGGTCGCCACATGAGAATAGTTCGGCTGATACTTGAAATCTCCACCCGTCATATTGAAAAAGCCAATTGAATTCGGACCTGCCCCGACGACGAAAAGTCCGCACGTCTGATCGAATTCTCCACCGAAAAGATTGTAGAATCCAGTAAACGTATTGCCTGCATTAAGACAATACGGTCCGGCGCCGATGACAACGCCGATCACCATCACGCTGTACGCCGCCTGATAAGATCCGCCGAACACCCGTCCGGAAATCTGATTGACGATGCCGGTCGGACACCATCCCGCATTTTCCTTGGGTCCGCCGTACACATGGAACGGACAGCCGATATGCATACCGCCATTACTGACGCGAAGCGTGCCTTGACGAACATTAAGAATGCCCGTGCCGCCAATGGCCCCGACGAACCAGCACGCAACCGTGTTGCCGGAGCGCGTACCGAGCTCCCTGCCAGGATCGAGCTCGAAATCGAGAATGCTGGTTGAGCCGGGAACACCGTGCCCCATAATGCAGCGCATGTGATCGTAGTAGGCGTCAATGCGGATCTTATTCTTGAACCTGAGCCGCGCGGTCTCATCGGCCTTCTCGGGACACACCACGAGATACGGGGTCCTTTCCGAAGTCGAGGAATAAATGTCGAGAACCGAACTTTCCGAGAACGTGGTCTGTCCCTTCCCGAACGTCACGTACGCATGCCCGTCTTCCTGAGCCGTACCGAAGGCGAGCATGTTGGTGATGTGAAGCGTAGCCGTGCCGCTGAATTCCATCTCGCCGCCGCGCATGCCGAAACTGTTGGTCTTCGAATTCCACCAGCTCTCGCCGGACACCGTTTGCCAACGACCACCCTCATTGAGATTGAGCATGGACCCGTCCTGAAAATTGAAATTGCCCTTGAGCGTGGTCTGCGCGTCGGGATTCTCATTGCCGACGGTAATGACGCCCTTATGCTCGAGCAACGAGGAGCTGGTGACCGTGTAGGACGGACCCTTCGCGTCGATGTAAACGGCATCGGTGGACTTCGGCGCCGTGCCGATCGTCCACTTGGCGCCCTCGGACCAATTACCGTCCACCGCACTCTTCCAACGCACCGAACGATCGACCAGCACGCCGTCCGCATTGACCATCGCCGGCTGTCCGTTAAGCGTGATTGAAAGTGGAAGATCAACAGACGCTGCGTCCGAGAACTTGACGATTGAGCCGGAGCCGGTTTCGAAATCAATCGAGGCGCCGAGCGGAAGCTTGGTTCCAATGCCGCTGATGGAAAGCCGCGAACCGATGCCGAGCGTAACCTTGTTGGCGCCGCCGAGGACGTCCGCCTTGATCGAGGAATTGAACCCGCTGCCAGTGAAGTTCAAGTGACCGCCTGCGAACTGCCAGCGATTCGCGTACGGGAAGACCGAAGGCGACGTCATATTGGCGACACCGCTTTCAAAGACAAGATTGCCGTTGACATTCGGCTGGGACAAATTCATGTTGACCGAATGCGGACCGGCGAAAAGCAGGTGCCAGGTGAAACCGGCCTGGAAGGATCCGTTGAAGTCGATGTCATTCGTCTCCGCCCGGAGGCGAATCGCCGCCGTGTCCGAATACTGGCGCTGGAAGCCCGTAGTTTCACTGACAGCCGACAGGAACTTCGAGTTAAGCGTGAACTTGCCGCCACCGGCGTTGGCGAAGGTGTTGGTGGAGACGCGGCGGGCGGTCGCGGACCACATGTTGGAAATGACGAAGTCACGGTCGGTCGCGCTCGCCTGATCGCCCGTATACTTAAGTTCAGCCGTGCGCGGATGGCTGGAGTCGGCCGTATAGCCAGTTGGATACCACTTTTTGGTCGTACTGTCCTGGGCCAAAGTTCCCGTCCAATAACCCTCGAAGATGATCTTATCGCCAAGCGGAATGGACGAGGCCTCTGCCTTGACCCCCTTGTTGCCGATCATCTTCGCTCCGCAAATGACGTCATCCATGAGTCGCAGATATCCGGCCATCCGGTTCGTCGAATTGAGATAGATCGTCGGCGGAACCGCTCCGCAGCCGGATCTGATGACGAAATCCCTGGTGATCATGTTGTTCTTACTGGCGACACCGATATCACAGATGGTCGTCGTATTCGCGCCCAGAAGGATGGTCTGCGGAGTATCCGCATTCGGCGTATTGTAGGCATAGTGCATCGATATCACACCACGACCGGTGAGATGAGTTCGCTTTGCGCTGAAAATCAATTCGGTACTCCAGGTCCAGCCGCCATTCATGCCGTAAACATGAGTATCAACCTCGACATCGCAATGCTCCTGCCCGGTAGTACCAAAGTACACCGCGCAATATCGAGATCCCAAACCGGCTTGGGCGGTATCGCGATAGAAAATCTTACTGGTACTGTAGAAATAAAGCGCATAGACCTGGTCAAAGGTCGCCGTACCGTCAATATACGCCGGACCCGTACCGCTGAAGACAATGGCATTGCCGGGATAGCCGTATCCCTTGCCCTTCTGCGTGTCGCCAAACACAAACGGTATCTCCGAGTTGTTGACGAAGTTAATCGCAGTTGAGTTCTTCTGTACGCCGACCTGCCAGAGGGTCTGGGTGGTCGTGACGGAACTATCGATGGTAAACCTACCGGCGCCCTCCATCGTCAGCGCCTGCGCCGCGGTACGTGCGGCACCGAAGATATAAGCCGGAGCCGTAGCCCCGGAGATGTTGACGTTGCGAATGGAATAAAGACTGGCCGTATCAATCGTGGTCTGCCCACCCGGCACAATCACGCCGAAGTTGGCGGTGTCACCGGTCTGGCCGCGTTCAACCCCGCCGTCATCGGTGTATTTTCCGGGGATAATACCATCTTGCCAGTTGTCGGGATTGTTCCACTTGCCGTTGACGCCGCGACCAGTCCAGATGCCGGACACGGCACAAGCCGTCCACGACAGCAGCATCGCCGCCGTCAGCATCAGAGCACTCTTGATGTGTTTCCTCATAAAACCGCCGCGTACTTTATCAAAATGGAGTTTTGGTGTCAATACCCGAAGTCCCCGTCGACCAGCAGAACCGTCGTTGGAGTGCGGCTCGGCGGACGATCGAAAATCGCCGTCACCTTGCAGATGCGATCGGGCGAATCACAGCCCTGGCCGTTCTTGAACCACGGACACTCTCCAACCGAACAGGGGGTCTTCTTTCCGAGTCGGCGGCAGTTCAGCGGACACGCCTCGCGATGGATTCGCGCAAGCGCCTCGTCAATGCCACCGTCGACGATCTTGTTGCGTCCGATCAGATATACTACGCGTTTCGGACCGTACACCGAGGCCGCGACACGATTGCCGGAGCCGTCGATGTTGACGATGCGTCCGTCTGTCGTAAGCGCATTCGCCGACAGGAGGAAGAGATCGCAGTCGGTGCGATGATCGCGGACCTCGATGCCCGACTTCGCGACCATATCGCGGATGCCGAGTTCCTTGACCGTCTCCGATCCGCCCCAGCCCACGTTCTGAACGCCCGTGAGCAGCGCGGCGACGGACTCCACCGCTTCCGCGGCAGAAACGACCTTCGCCTCGTAGCCGCGGCGGACGAGCGCCTCGCAGACCGACTTAAGCTCCATAGCCGTCTTCTTTCAACTTGGCGACGACGCCATCCGGATCCTGCGACTTGGTGATGAGGTCCTCGTAGGAGATGAGCCCCTGCTTGAACAGATTCGTAAGATGCGAGTCGAGCGTCTGCATGCCGAACTTCGCACCCGTCTGCATATCGGACTTGATCATGTTCGTCTTGTTGTCGCGGATGCGCGAACGGATGGCGTCCGTCGTGGTCATGATCTCGAAAGCCGCAACACGTCCGTGCACCTCGCCGTTAGCATCGAGCCGCGGCAGCAGGATCTGCGAAATGACCGCCTGGAGTCCGGCCGCAAGCTGCGTGCGGATCTGCGACTGCTGGTTCGTCGGGAAGGCGTCGACGATACGGTCGATCGTCTCCGCGGCACCGGTCGTGTGCAGCGTGCCGAAAACGAGGTGTCCCGTTTCCGCCGCGGTGATTGCCGCGGCAATCGTCTCGAGGTCACGCATTTCACCGACGAGGATGACGTCGGGGTCCTGACGGAGCGCACGACGAATCGCCTCGGCGAACGAAGGCACGTCATCGCCAACCTCGCGCTGGGTGACGAGCGAGTTCTGCGAGGTATGGTAGAATTCGATCGGATCTTCGATGGTGATGATGTGGACGT
>DCIL01000042.1:24415-25630 GCA_002315875.1 Verrucomicrobia bacterium UBA1727
GGACGTTGCGCTCCTGGTTGATGACATTGAGCATCGAAGCGAGAGTCGTCGACTTACCGGATCCGGTAGGACCGGTGACGAGGATGAGTCCGCGCGGCTTGAAGAGCAATTCCTTCACCACCGGCGGCAGGCCGAGCTGATCCATCGTCAGGAGCGTATTCGGAATCTGACGGAGCACCGCGCCGTAGCGTTTTCTCTCCTTGAAGATCGACACACGGAAACGCGTGCCGTCCGGATGCGCAAGCGCGAAGTCGGCGCCGCCGTTCTTCTCGACCTCCTCCATCTGCTCCTCGGTCGCCATTTCCTTCACCAGTTCATGCGCCTCCTCGTCGGAGAGCGCCTCGTCGGCAATCGGAAGCAGTTCGCCGTGCACACGGAGTTTCGGCGGCATCTGCGCGCGGATGTGAAGGTCGGAGGCGCCTTCGTCGATGGTTGCCTGGAGAAGATCGGAGATGTGAATGTCCATGTCGATGAGTCCTTTCCGAATATGTGAATTAAAGCAGGTTGCGTTGAATCTTGCCGCTGATCGTCTTCGGGAGCGTTTCGCGGAACTCGACAATGCGCGGATACTTGTAGGGTGCCGTATGCTGTTTGACGTAGTCCTGAATCTCCTTCTTGAGGACATCCGTTCCGAGTTTGCCCTTGACCAGCACGATCGAGGCCTTCACGACCTGTCCGCGCACCGGATCGGGCGCGGCCGAGACTCCGCACTCGAGGACATACGGAAGCTCCATGATGACGTTCTCAATCTCCGCCGGACCAATCCGATAGCCGGACGACTTGATGACGTCGTCGGCGCGGCCGACGTAGTTGTAGTATCCGTCCTCGTCCTTCCACGCGAGATCACCCGTGTGATACATGCCGTCGCGCCACGCTTCCTTGGTGCGCTCCTCGTCCTTGTAATAGCCGAGAAAGATTCCGGGACGTCCCGAGCCGCGAGGCACGCGGATGACGATCTCGCCGTGCTCGCCGGGCGCCACCGGCACCCCATCCGCATCCACGAGGTCGATGCCGTAGTCCGGCACGGGCTTGCCCATCGAGCCGGGCTTGAGCGCATCGCCGACGAGATTCGCGAGGCCGAGCGTCATCTCGGTCTGTCCGAAGCCCTCGTGAATCCTGAGCCCCGTCGCCTTCTCGAACTGGGTGAACACCTCCGGATTCAGCGCCTCACCGGCGGTGCAGGCGTGCTTCACCGAGGAGAAGTCGTACTTCGAG
>DCIL01000042.1:25661-28149 GCA_002315875.1 Verrucomicrobia bacterium UBA1727
CTTGATGAGCATGCGGTACATCGTGGGCGGCGCACAGAACGTAGTGATGTGGTACTTCGCGAACATCGGCAGAATCGTAGCCGAATCGAACTTGGTGAAATCGTAGGTGAAGACCGCGCCCTCGCAGAGCCACTGTCCGTAAAGCTTGCCCCAGAGCGCCTTGCCCCATCCGGTTTCGGAGATCGTGAAATGAAGTCCACCACGATCGACCGTATGCCAGTAACGCGCGGTCACGAAATGTCCGAGCGCGTACTTGTAGCTGTGAAGCGCCATCTTCGGATAGCTCGTCGTGCCCGAAGTGAAGAACATGAGCATCGGCTCGTCCCCGCCCGGCGCGTTCGCTGGCCTTACGTAATTCGACGAGTAGCCCTCGATCTCGCTGTCGAAACTGTGCCAGCCCTCGCGGTTGCCGTTGACGATGATCTTGACTGGCGAGAAACCGACCACGCTGTCCACCTCGCCCGCGGTGTCCCCGTCAGCGGTGCAGAGGATCGCCTTGACGTCACCCGCGCGGAAACGGTACTCGAAATCGTGCGCCTTGAGCTGGTTGGTCGCGGGAATCGCCACCGCGCCGATCTTGTGAAGCGCGAGGATCGCCGGCCAGAACTGGAAATGCCGCTTAAGAACGAGCATCACCTTGTCCCCGCGGCGGATGCCGAGATCGAGAAAGTAGTTGACCGCCTTGTTCGAAAGCTCGCTCATGTCCTTGAAGGTGAAGCGACGTTCGGTGAAGTGATCGGAGACGTGCAGCATCGCAAGGCGATCCGGATCTCGCCGCGCCAGTTCGTCCACGATGTCGTAGGCGAAATTGAACTTCGAATCGTTCTTGAACGAAATGTGTCTGAGCGCGCCGCGCTCGTCCTCCTCGACGTCAATGAACTTCGAGGCCACGAGTTCGCGCTCGTCCTTGAGCGGCATGATCGCCTCGAACTCGACCTTCTGTTCGGACGCGTTGCCGGCCATGATCATCGCGATGAAGGTGACGGACTTGCCGCCGACCGCGATCATTCCATGCGGTGTCGAGGACTTGTAGAAGATCGAGTCGCCCGGCCCGAGTATCTCGATGTGCTCGCCGACCTGCACCTTCATCGAACCGTCGAGAACGACGTCGAACTCCTGTCCCGCATGCGTCGCGGTATGAATCGGCGCGTTCTGCAGTTGCTCGTCGTAATCGTACTTGACGTAATACGGCGTGGCCAGACGGTTCTGGAAGAGCGCCGCCATGTTGCGGATCTCAATGCCCTCCTCCTTGGCCGTCACGGGACCTTGTCCCTTGCGCGTGACGATATAACCCGAGAGCTTGGCGGTGTGTCCCTCGAGCAACTGAGTGATATCAACGCCGAAGGCCTGCGCGCACTTGTGGAGGAACGAGAAGGACGGATCGGCCTTGGCCGCTTCGACGGCGAGATACTGCTCCTCGCTCACCTCCGCGAGCGCCGCCATCTGCCGCGTCGAATAACCGACGATCTCGCGCATCTCCTTGATGCGCGAGGCCATCTCGACGAGCGGAGTCGAAGCACTTGCCATTTCAGAATTCCTTATGCGAAGAGTTTCGCGAGCTTCTCGAGCTGCGCGAGCTTGTCCTTGTTCTCGGCGAGCTTGCGCTTCGCCTCGTCAATGATCGCCGCGGGCGCGTGCGCTACGAAGTTCTCGTTCGCAAGCTTGGCCTCGCTGCCCTTGATGAAGCCCTGGATCTTCGCGATTTCGCCGGCGATGCGCTTCGATTCCGCCGCCTTGTCGACGAGTCCCTCGAGCGAGAGGTAAACCGTGCCGAACTTCGTGATCTTGGACGGCATCGCAAGATCGGCGCCGGCCGCCACGAAGTCGACGCTCTCCGCCCGCATGGCCTTCTTCAATGCTTCGCCTTCGGCCTTCGCCTTCGCCTCGTCGTTTGCGACGGTCACCTTCACGAAGTCCCCGGGCTTGACCTTGTACTCGGCGCGAAGCGCACGCAGCGCGGTGATCGCCTCGCGCTTGGCGTTCACGAACTCGTAGTTCTCTTCGGTCGCGCCCCACTTCGCGAGCTCCTCCGCCGTGAAACCCTTCGGGAACTCGGCGAGCATGATCGTCTCATCGTCCTTGAGATAGCCGAGCTGATGCGCGACTTCTTCGGTGACGAACGGCATGTACGGATGGAGAAGCTTCAGCGCCTTGTAGAAGACATCCCTGAGAATCGCAAGCGACACCGCCTTGTTCGGCGAGTCCTTCACGAACTCGACATAGCCGCCGCAAAGCTGGTCCCAGAAGAAATCATAGACCGCAAGCGCACCGTCCTGAATGCGATACTGTAAGAGAAGGTCCGCAACCTTCTTGCAGGCCTTATCACAAGCAAAGAGGATGTGCTTGTCGTCGGCGGAAAGTTGAGATGTTGAGAGTGTTGAGAAATCCAAACCCTCAACCTTCTCAACCTCCTCAACCTGCATCTCCAGGAAGCGTGCCGCGTTCCAGATCTTGGTCGTGAAATTGCGGCCGATCTCGAACTTCTCCT
>DCIL01000009.1:0-14609 GCA_002315875.1 Verrucomicrobia bacterium UBA1727
GAAATGTCAACGCCGTAGCGTTCGAACTTACTTCTTGGACTTGCTCTCCAGGAAGCCGCCGGTCGTGGCCTGACGTCCCATCGCAAGACGTCCGGCATCGATGACATGCGTCGTGCCCGTGATCGAGGGACAGCAATCGGATGCCATGAAGAGAATGAAGTCGACGACTTCCTGCGGCTGCGAGGCAAACCCGAGAAGCGTCTGCATCTTCGCCATCGCCGGACGCGTCAGCACCGGACCGGGCGCCACGCAGAACGCCCGGATTCCATACGGAGCGCCTGCCTTCGCGAGCGAGAGCGCGAGATTGGTAAGTCCCCCCTTCGTCACCGAATAGGTGCTGGCGGAATCACCCTCAAAACCGGTAACCGATCCAAGCGTCACGATGACACCGCCCTTCGCCTTAACCATATACGGCATCACTGCGCGCGAGACATAGAGCGGACCCTTGAGATTCGTGTCCATTCCCCAGTCGATGACTTCAATCGGCTGCTCGTAAAGCGGCTTGTAGCTCTTGCAGATGCGCGCCTCGTTGCCGCCAGCGTAGTTGACGAGCAGATCGATCTTGCCCGCCTTCTCGATTGCGAACTTCGCCGCCTTCTCGTCCTCGGCGAAATTACGCACATCCGCCACCACCGCATACGCCTTGCCCTTGCCGAGCGCATTGATCGCATCCGCCTCCTTCTTCACTCCTTCGGCATTGATGTCCACCATGAACACCGTAGCGCCAGCTGCCGCGAGAGTCTTCGCCGTGCAAAGTCCCATTCCGCTCGCCGCGCCGGTAATGAACGCCGATTTGCCAGCGTAGGTCTCGGCAATCTTGACGCTCACCGCATTCTGCGCACCACAAAGCGAAAGCGCTCCGCACGCCATCGCGACCATCATCACTTTCTTCATTTGCTGTTCCTTTCTTAGTTTGAGTTCAGAGTTAGATTATTTGAAACGGTGGGAACGGGGACGCAGCACGTAGCCGTCACTCATCAGATAAGGCGTGTCGCCGAAATTGACGGTCACGGTGAAGCCATTCTCGAATACCGATTGCTGCACGAGACGATCGGACGTGAGCCAGCGATAATTCGCCATCGGCGACTCCGCCGTCGCCTTCGCCGCAGGCACGGTGACCTTCACGCTCTCGGCGAGCCGCTCGCGAAACGATTCGAAATTCTCTTCGGTTACGATGTACATCGGCGGCGTGCCGGTGACCGCATTGAGAAGATCGCGACGCCACCACACCTTCGGATACTTGTTGTTGTAATCGCACCAGTACCAGTACGACACCACGCAGTCATGATAGACCATCTCCCAGAACGGAACGCGCGTGCGCGGATCGTTCGCCACCGCCACATACTCCGGCTCCTCCTCGATGCGCGCCATGTCGCGTCCCGATCCGCAGGCGCTGGACGAGAAATTGCCCTCGAAATAATCGCAGTCCGGCACGACGCACTCAAGACCGCTCTCCGTTCCGGAAACGAGATCGAACCGCTCGCCGAGCGCTCCGAGAATCTTCCGCCGCGCCTGAGCGCTCTCGTACTTGTCGATCGGATGCTTCGCGTTCCAGCATTCCTGCACGATGGTACCGGTCACATCGATGAAACGCGCGGCAAGTTCCGGACATTCCGCCTGACGCTTCGCCACCCGCTCGTAAAGGTATTTGAGCGCCTTCGACTCGCACACGAGCGCACAGCCGATCACCGGCTTCTTTAGCGGATCGTTCTTCAAAGGAACCGTCCATCCATATCGCACCGAGCCGTCCCGCTCACGCACGATCTCATCGAGATCCCACGCCTCCTCCGGCCAGTGCGGACGCACAAAGTCGATCTTCTCGAGATTCTTCGGATCCACGAGATCGGTGTAGATGTCGTATTCGCTCTGCAGGACGCGCGGCACTTTCGCGACCTCGGCGATCTCCGCGGCAGTGACATCGGCCCCGAGATCGGGACGCGTGATGTAGCTGTAGAGGAAATTGTCGAACCCGATTGCCTTCAGCTTCCGCGCCATTCCCGCTTTGTCTCCCTTGAGCGCCCAGTACCAGACATTGGGAGCACCTTCAAGAAGATCAATCGCCGCGGCTCGTTTCGGATTCTTCGCCTTCTTCTCCTTAAAGGTGACGAGATGTCCCGCCTCCTTCGCATACCGGCGATAGCGCCTGGCCATGTTCATCGGCGAGGCCTCGCTGAAGAAACAATACCGGAAACGACGAGCGCATTTGAATTTCCCCAGCGCGCCCCTCCAACGCATAAACGCCGCGGGAAGGCCGTTGGAACGGACGCGAAAATCAATCTCGCCGAACGGCTGGGTCTCGACCAGCGCCATGAAGCCAGCACCTTGCGCGATGGATCCGTCTTCGTTGAGCTTCTCCTCATACTCGCTCCACATTCCCATCTTCACGCCGTTGCGTACCCATAGCGGAAGAGTCCGCGCCGGCTTCCACTTCGGCTCATCAACGTCATACGCCGCGCCCGCACAGATCGGAAAGAGCACGCGCTGGCCGCGTCCCTTCTCCAACCTGAACGGCAACGGATATTCGATCGCGTCCACCTTGGCGGACGCTTCGCCATCCAGCGTGACGAGCAGTTCCGAGCCCTCAAGCGCAATCGCCGCGGAATACTTCCCGTCAGCCCCGGCGGCAGTGAACTCAAACTCGATCCGATTCGTCTCAACCAGTCGTGCGTTTGAGATCGCAAGCGGTTTGGTTTCGCCGCGGAGCTGGCGGAAGTAGCGTCCAGTACGCTTTTCGACAACATCAATCGCGCCGCTTTCGGACTCGAACTCAACCTTCAGATTGTCGTTTTCAACAACGAGTGGACGCTTCTTCGTCACTCTTACTTCAAGCGTATTGAAATCAACAGTGACGATCATACCGTTCGCGAAAGTGGAGCGCTGGACCATCCGATCGCAAGTCACATACTCGAAATCAATCATTCGCGAACCGATCGTCTGCCGCGCGATCGGCGAGACGCGTGCGTAAGACGCGGCGACCTCTTTCTTGAGCTTGTCCCAGAACTCAACACGCATCGAATAGATCGGCGGCACACCGTAAAGCGCACAAAGAGCATCGCGCCACTTTGCCTGCTCGGGATAGCGCATGGTCGTGTCCATCCAGTGAAAATAGGAAACGGACGCATCGTGATAGACGAGTTCCCAAAGCGGAAAGCGACTGACGGGATCGAGTCCCTCGCGCCGCCAGTTCTGCGGCACGTCCTTCCCGAAAAAGGCGGAGTCCTTCGTCCGCCAGCCCATCGGCTGAGAGCACTGCATCGGAGTCGAGAGCATGCCCTCGGCGTAGTCAAAGCATCCGATATGATTCTCACTGCCGCGCTCGGTGCCGACGACCTGCTTGAGTTCGCTTTGAAGATACCGGTGTTCCTCACGCTGCGCATCCAGCGCCTGGCGAAGAGTTCCGGGATGCTTCGGCGAGAAGCAGGCGTGGGGACCTTCTGCGATCTGCACGTCCATGAGCCGCGCAGTAAAGCCGATCGCCTTCACGTCGGGCGCAATCAGTTCCTTCGCAAGGCGGGGCCCGCACATGTCACAAAGTCCGTACATGTCATGGAGCTTGCCGTTCTTATCGGGAATCGTCCACGCCGTTTCGATCTTGCCGTCCTTGTCGATGCAGGCGACATCCTCGGCGAAAGGCAAGAAGCGGGCGCCGCGGACGAAGTTTTTAGGATCAGTGTACTTGAGCAATTCTTTGTGATAGACATCTCTGAAGCAATCGTAAGTGCCGACGAGATAGCCGATTGATGTCAAGTACGCGGCGTCTTCCTTTCGCTCATTGTCAAATCCGCACCAGATGACGCGATCCATTCCGAGCGATTTCATCTCGTCGGCGATGCGCTTCACGTCGCGAGGGGCGGACTCCTTGACGAGCGGCCAGTTGTAAAGGCGATTTTGCGCGTTGTCGTCCCAGACCCAGAACACCGCGGCACCTGGAAGCCGCTTGAGATTCGGATTGTCCTTCATCCGTTCCACGATCGTGCTCACATGATTCTGACTCTCGCGCCAGGCACGATAATCGCCGGCGGCCTTGCCGATGCGCGCGGCGGGGAAGAACACGAGTTCGCGATCCTTTCCCCACTTGCCATCGTCCGGCATCCAGCGAATCTCCGCAACGCGCGGCTTGGTGAACGAGATGAAATATTCGGCGAAGAGCGGCTCGCCGACTCCGTTCATCAGATACGTCCCCTTTCGCTCGATACCGAAAAAGCCCATCGAAAGTTCGTGCGCGCGGCGGAAACTGTAGCCCTTCTTACTCGGATAGAACAAAGGCGCGTCTTTTTCGACATCGACGATACGTCCTTCGCTCATCGGATGAATCGCCTTGTCTCCGCTCTGCGTGCGCCAGGCGGGAGGATAGGCGAGAGGTGTTGTCATTTTGCGTCCCGCGGGTGCCGACAAGACGACCTTACCGTCGCCCCATACGGCGGACACCTTGCCGTCCGCAGTCGTCAATTCAACTTCAAGTCGCGACGGCTCACTGCTGACGACCCGAACCGGAACCGAAGAGGTGACGGTATCGAATACACCGATCTCGCTCTTCATTCTGACCGCGCCGCCCTCAAGCGGTTCGAAGGTCATGGCCGCGGTGACTTTGCGGAAGCGCGGCAGGCGGGAAAGCGGAACGTTCTTGAGCATCAGCACCTTCGGTCCAACATGCGTTACGCCGAGATCATCCGTCCACTTCCCTGCCGGCAAGCGCACCTCGACGGAATCGTCCGCCGAAACCACCGGCGCGACAAGCCATTCCGAGCCGAGCATGAACTGCTGAAGGCAGGCGTCAAATCCCTGATTCGGATATTCGTATTCCATCGTCCGCACGATGGGTTCGCCGGATACGGACGACTCACGCGCGAGGCGAACGATGAGCGGCGCAAATTCGACATGAAGATCTGCCGCGGCACGACAGGCGTCAAGATCCGCACCTTTCAGGACTCTCCACGGTGCCGCCGAGAACTGCATCATCGGCATCAAGGCCTGCACCTGAGCAGAGCGGACGAACAGCCGCACATCGAGCTTCTCCTTCCCATCCCGAATCCTCTGGAACTGTCCGCCGTCCCCACCGCCGATCATGTCGGGACACGTATACGCGCAGCCAAGGAGTCCCGCGGCAAGCATATCGGGTATGAGTTTGCGAAGATCTGGCCAGGAGTGACGCTTGTCCTGAAGGCGATAGACGAGGGGGAGTCCACCGGCCTTCCATCCCGCCCTCAACTCATGGAACCTGAACGATGACGCAAAGCGTCCCCACGCCTCGGTGTAGTCCACCGGAACCTTTCCGTCCGGCAACGGCGCGGCGCTGTTCGTGCGCTTGTCACGATAGAGAAGACATTCCGCATCCGTGAAATCGAACTTGTATCCATCAAATCCGTAATCGTTCATGAACTTGCGATACCGCGCCTCGGCAAGCGCCCAAACTCGGGTATCGAGAAGATTCATTACTCCGCTCGGAGGCAACGTCGGCCAGTAGGTGCCGTCGTAGACCTTACCGTCGGGATAACGAATGAACATCTGGCGGCGTTCGCCTTCCTTGCGAAATTCCGCCGTGTCAAAGGCATAGGGAGTGATCCAGAGCATAGTGCGCATTCCCGCCTTGCGCGCCCGCGCGAACATCGCCTTCGGATTAGGGAAACGAGCGCGATTGAACACCAGGTCTCCATAGCGATTAGTCGGCGCCCATCCGTCGTCCACCATCAGCACACCGGCCGGAAAACGGTTGCTCATGATCGAGTCGATATAATCTTCGATCATTCGCTGGTCATTGTCGACGAGGTTGCTCTCGATCCAGGTGTTGAACTGCGGACGAGTGAAGAAGAGCTCTTCGGGAATCGTGCCGGTCGGAGGAAAGTGTTCGCGCGATGCGGCGAGATACGCCTCCTTGAGCGTCTTACCCGCGGCAACCACCTTCGGCTCACCGTCGGTGTAGTCGATCGTGAGCACTCCCTTGTCGAACTTGAAGCCGAAGGGACGATCACTCCAGACGTAGCGTCCGCGATTCGAGACGAACAGCGGCGCGCACGGGTTGCAGTAGTTGCGATTGGCGAGATCCTTGTGATCAATAGTTTCATACGGCTGCTTGCTGCCGAAGAGCGTAACCCCGCCCCACCACTTCTCGCCCGCAAGCGGCTCTACAACCAGCGTCCGCGCTCCAACGGACCCCACCACCATCAAACAAACACATAAAAAAATAAACTTCGATTTCATGATTACCTTTCAGCGCTTGAACTTTTCGATGGCTTCGGCGATTGAATTGCGCCAACGGTAATAGGCGGCGGGGTCATCGTTGTACTGGTAGACGGACTTCACGATTTCTTCACCGACCTCGCACTTCTTGCCGGTCAGGCGTTCGTATTCCATCGCGTAGGCATAATCCTCAATGCCGTCACGGAAATTCTCGATGCGGATGGTTTCGCAGGGAGTACCGTCCGGACCGCAGCAGAACCAGCTGCCGTCGCCATGGAACTTCGTCCAGCTCCTCGGATCCCACTTGGTAAAGGTCGAAGTGCCTTCGATTGGACGCATCGAGTTCCAGAGCGTGGTCTGGTAATAGAGGAAACCGTCGGGACGATACTTCACCGCCTGCGCACCCATCAACTGCCGCGCTTCAATCGGCTGTCCCTCAACGAAGAGATTCGCCCGCGGCGCCTGCTGTCCGCACGCAATGTACCACCAGACGCGATGACCGGCGGCACGGGACGGCGCAACCTTCTCGAAATGCTTGTCATACATGTCAGTCGTCGGCGTGAAGCCGTCCATCTTCGCAAGCACACTGCCCTTGAGTCCGAAATCATGATCGTAGGAGGTCGTGGTCATCTCCACTCCCGGATACGCCTTTTTAAGTTCGTTAAGCCCAAAGGCGATCTGCTGGAAACTCTGCGTCGGACACTCATCGCAGCCGTAGATGTAGGCCTTCTTCAATAGTCCGAGTTCCTTCGCCTTGGCGTAGTTCTTGTCATACGTCGCATGCATTCTCTTAATCCACTTCGCCTTGGTCTCGTCCTTGAGATCCGCAGGATAATTCCAGCAGCCGAGATTGAAGCGCCCGAGCCGTCCGCACGCGCGCATACGCTCGATCGCATCCCACTGGACCTGTCCGTTGCTATAGAGATTGTCCAGCATGAGGAAGTGCTCGCCGAGGAAATCGATCCACTCCTCGCGATGATTGACCCAGGCATTGACGGGGCTTTGCTTATCCTTGTAGATCCTGCGATTGAGCTCCAGCTCGTCCGGAGTTGCGAACTGTCCGCTCGCCGCGGGCGCGAAGGTGACTGCGAGATCGAGGGGACTCGTCTTCGGAATCTCGAAATCGTAGACGCGCACGGCAATCGGGAACTTGCGTTGCCAGCCCTCGCCGCTGATGCGGACCTCGCCCTTGTAGGTTCCGGCACGCTGGTCGCGGGGACACTTGCAGCGCACCCAGAAGCTCTGCACATCACCCTGCCTAATGTCCGCCCGGGTTAGCCAGTCCAGAACCGGATCCGGCCACCAGCCGAGTTCGGTCTTCGCCTTGGTGCGGAAATATCCGGGCGCGGCATTGGTCGCGATACAATAGCCCGACTTGTAAGGCGGAGGATTCACGGTCTCGACATAGCCGACCGGCGAAACGACGAAGGCCGTGGACGAAAGCGTCGGTGCGCTTGAAATCCAATCACGCACGTTCTCGCGCTTGCGCTTGAGCGTTGACACCTCTACCCGAACGCCCTTGAGATCGACCTTGTTCGGCATCACCAGCACCTGGAGCGATTCGTATTCGCCGCGGGCGAGCGAAAGGCAGAACGTGGTAGCCGGCTTCGCCTTGAAGTTGCTGCACGGACGCACCCCCTCCATTGAAGTCGCGGACCCGAACCAGGCAGGGTCGCCCTTCTGTCCGGCGGCGCGGCACGCGGACGTGAACGCATCGACCGAACTGCGGCGCCGTTCGCGCGCCAGCTCCTCGCGCTTGCGTTCGCCGGCCTTGACGCGCTTCTCGAGAAACTCCTCGGACACCGGCGGCAGCGCCTCGCCCTTCTTCAAGAGCGCGAAAGTGCTGATCGCGACATCGGCGGACATCGGAGCGGTCATGAAAAAATGTATTCGTCCGATCTTCTTCGGATCGCACGTCTTCGGCCAGTCCTTGAGTTCGAAAACCCAACGCGAATGACCGTAATCGCGCATCGGCATTCCGCGGCGCGCCATGAGTCCGTTCTGGATGCGTCCCTCCTTCTCGGCAATGAAGAGCTGCAGGTTGTCCCCACCCGTGGAATCATTGAAAAGGTCAAGTACGAGTCGATCGTATTGCGACCAATCGGTGACCGCAGGCACGAGGTTCATGGACGGCCATTGCGGAAGTTCTCCGCACCACGGCTTGGTGACATGGAAACGATAGGCCCATTCGCCGTTTGCGAAGAGTCCCTTGATCACCGAGCCCTCGTACGACACCGCCTTGAACTGTGGTTGCGCCTTACGCTGCGCCTCATCCGAAAGGTCAATCGCCAAAGTCGCGGCGATCATACACGCCACCGAAAGAACCGTCATCACTTCGCACCTCCTTCATCGTAGTTAACAATCTCCTCGGCCTGCGGGAGAAATCCGTTTTCGCGCACCGACTCATCGAGTTCCTCGGCGCGATCTCGATCGTACCACCAATAGCTGATGACCGATTCCTCGCGATCGAACTTCGAAAGCACCGTCTCGGGCATGCCGAACTTGTTCCAATACAAAAGCCGCGTGGAGTCCGTCTGCCACAAAAGCACGTACGGGACCTCGGCGGCAACGAGCGCATCGATGCGGCGGTAGGCCGCGTTGCGCTCGGCCGCGCTCATCATCGACTTCTCCGCGGCAATGAGCGCATCGACTTCGTCATTCTTGAAACCGGTGATGTTATTGGAGCCGCGACGGGACGCCTCGGCCCCGCTCCACTGGAGTTCCGGATACTTCACCGTGCCCGAGCCCCAGGCGGCCCAGGTCATGTCGTAGTCAAAGGAATCCATGTCGCGCATCCATCCGGCGAAGTCCTTACGGACGATGGACATCTTGATTCCGCACTCGGTGAGCGCGTGATTGAAAAGCGACAGGAACTTATCTTCGGTCGAACTGCGCGAAAGGAAGGTAAACGCAAAGCCCTTCTCGTAGCCCGCTTCCTTGAGCAGTTTCTTCGCGCCCTCGACATCGTAATCCCAATTCGGATTCGCGCACGGATGCTTCGTATCGTAGAGATCGGGATAATACGAACGGAGCAGGAAATACGCGCCGTTCATCATCGTCGTATTCATTGTTGCGCGGTCCACCAGCTTGGCCATCGCCTTCCTTACGCGGACATCGTCAAACGGCTTGCGGCGCATGTTCATCGCGAAACCCTGGAAACCGACTGGCGCCTGATTGCGCACGCGGCGCTTCACGATCCAGTTGCGGCGGAACTTCTCCGATCCCGTCTCGTTGGCGTAGATCCGCGCGGTGTAGACCGGATACACGTCGAGCTTGCCCTTCTTGAACGCTTCGAAGGCGTTCTCGTTGTCCGCATAGTAACGGAAGAGTATCCGATCAAAATTGTACTGTCCGCGCCACTGCGGAAAATCCTGACACCACCAGCGTCCGTGGCGGGTGAGTTCCGTCTCCACCAGCGGTTCGGCGCGCGAGATCACGTAGGCGCAGCCGCTCACCGCACCGACGATGTTGAGCTTGTTGAAGTCCTTGCCCTCGAAGACATGGCGCGGCAGGATCCAGAACATCGAGCAGTTGAGAATATCACGCCAGTCCTTGGGCGAATCGCCCTTCTTACGGAAGATAACCGTGCGCTCGTCGGGGGTTTCGGGACTTTCAAAGAAACCCATCGTGGACTTCCAAGGTCCGGTATCGCTCTTCGGATCCATCACCGCATCGAACGTCCATTTCACATCTGCCGCGGTGACGGACTTTCCATCCGACCACTTCGCGCGCGGATCGATGCGGAAGGTGAAGCGCCGTCCGTCGGGGGACACTTCCCAGGCGTTGGCGAGCGAGGGGGCGAGGTCGGTCGTCTTCGAGTCTGCCGAAAGCAGCTTCGAGTAGACGAGATCGAACATCATCGCCGTGTAGTTGGAATTATCCACATACGCGTTCAAGCTCTTGGGCGGCTGTGCGCCGTTGAAGCGCAAAAGTCCGCCAAAGGCCGCCGTCACCGCGAGTAGGTGGATTATTCCCACAGCTTCTCGAGCGCGTAATACGCACGCGCCTCGGGAGAGAACACATGCACGACGACATCGAAGTAATCGGAGACGATCCAACCGGACTCGGGATCTCCCGAAACGCGATAGGCCTTCTTTCCGAGCGCCCTCACGAGCGCCTTGAGATGCGGGGCCGCCGCGCCGGTGCCGACCACGAAGAAGTCGGCGAAGCCGGACTTGCCACGCACATCGTAGACCTTCACGTCAATCGCCTTGGCGTCCTCGAGCGCCTGCTTGAATTCATTCGCGAGCTTTTCGCCGCCTTCTGTCGGAGTCTTCTTCATTGTGAAACTGCCTTTCGTAATTTTCGCCTCAGACGAGAGGACGATCGAGCATTCGCTCGTAAAGCGCGATGTATTCCTTCGCGCAGGACTGATGGTTGAAACGGTTGAGCGAATCGCGCATGATCCGGGAAATCTCGCGCTGCCGGACGGACGATTCGCGCTGATAGAACGCCATCGCCTGGTCCATCGCCCAGAATAGTCCGTTCGAATCGTAGGTATCGAACACGAAACCGTTGCCGCGCGAATTGTCCGCATCGAGCATCTCGACGGTATCGTGAAGTCCACCCGTGTTGTGCGCGATCGCGAGCGATCCGTAGATCGGCGCCTGCATCTGGGGGAGTCCGCACGGCTCGAAGAGCGAAGGCATCAGCGTGAAATCGGACGCCGCGAAGCCGAGCTGCGAAAGCCGTCCGTCGAAGTTCGCGACCGCGAGGCGGCGGTGAAGTCCGTGGAACGACTGGATGTCCCAGAACGGCTGCTGGAACGGACCGTTCGCGATGACCGCGATCTGCGCGCCTTGAGCCGAATACTTGTCGAGGAAGCGGTAGGTGATGTCCGTCAGGAGCTGCGGACCCTTCTGCACGGGATCGAGCCGGCTCGGCCAGAAGAAGAGCGGAGCGTCGGCGTTCTCCTCGAGTCCGAGCGCGTGCTGAAGCGCAAGCTTGTTCTTGCGCTTCATCTCGCGATGATCGTCAGGTCCGTACTTGAACGGAATCTTGTCGTCCGTCGCCGGATTGTCGGACTGATCGGGCGCATTGAGAATGCCTGCCGCGCAGCCGGCGTAGAACTTGCTGCGGATCTCGTTACGGATCGAATCCGGTACGAACGAATGCCACCCGTTGACGATCTCCTGAAGGAAGGTCGGAGAAACCGTGTTGATGAAGTGCGCAGCGAAGCAACCGGACGCCTGGAGGTCGATCTGGTTCTTGTCCCTCGACTCGAAATAATTGTAAGGCGGATAGCCGTAATAGAGATTCTGCCAGAACTCCGCCGCATCGATGCCCGCGTCCTCCACCTGCGAAAGCGTGAGCTTGTGGGTGTGGATGTTGTGGACGGTGAAGAGCGACGGTATGCCCTCGCGACGCGCGGCCGCGGGGATGAGGCCTGTCATCCAGTCATTGCAGTGGATGAGGTCGGGCTGAACATGCTGGATGATGTTGTTGATGACTTCGCGCTGGAACGCGAGCGCCAGCTTGAGATTGCCTTCCCCACGATCGTAAACCGTATCGCGATAGTAGAAGCAGCGGTCCTCGGCGAGATGAATGCGCTCGTCTGAAAGATGCGCCTTGTACTTTCTGAGTTCCTCGGCGACGAGCTGGGCGGTTTCGACATGGAACATCCGACGGTAATGCGGCAACGCCACGTGCACGTCGGCTCCGAGTTCGAAAAGCGCTTGCACGAGCGAAGCGGAAACATCCGCCATGCCGCCCGCCTTGGCGGACATGCGGCCTGCGAGGTTACCCATGCCGTCCGGAAGATACGTGATCTCCGGCGTCACAATCAGGATTCTCGGGTTTTTCTTCTTCGCCATGTCTCGACCTCCTGCTGGATTATCCGATCACCGCGACCGTCTCACCCTTCTGCACCATCTTGCCATGCGCGGCGACAAAGGTGATCTTACCCGCCTTCGGCGCCTTGATCGGATTAAAGAGCTTCATCGCCTCAACCGTGCAGACCGGCTGTCCTTCCTTGACCGTCGCACCGTCCGCCGCAAACTCCGGCTTGCCCGGCGCATCACTGCGATAGAAGGTTCCGTTCAGCGGCGCGAGGACGGGAGTGCCGGAGGGGGTAGAAGTTGAAGTCGGGAGTTGAAGAGAGGAATTGCCCTTCTTTTCTTCAACTTCAACCTTGGTCTTCGCCTCTTCCGCATCGGCCGGAATCGGTCCACCTTCCTTGCGCCACTTGAAATATCCGAGCGCGACTTCAGGGAAGAGCGCGTACGAAAGGATGTCCTCTTCTGCCTTGATCGTGTTCGGCGGCAATTCTGCCGCGGCCGCGACGAGTCCGGGCTTGAGCAAGTCCGCGGGACGGCAGGTGATCGGCTTGAGCTTGCCGATGAGTTTCTTGCGGAGCTTCGGTTCGATCGGCGCAGGAGTGCGTCCGTAATAACCTGCCGCGTAGCGCTTGGTTTCGTCCGTCACCATCGAGAAACGCTTGCCTGAGAGGACGTTGAGCACGCTCTGCACGCCGACGATCTGCGAAGTCGGAGTGACGAGCGGCGGATAGCCGAGATCGGCGCGGGCCTTCGGAAGTTCGGCAAGCACATCGTCCAGCCGATCGAGCGCATCCTGCTGCGCGAGCTGGGAGCGGAGGTTGGAGATCATGCCACCGGGAATCGCGTGCACCAACACACCTGCGTCCACCGCCTCGACCTTCTTCGCCGACGTCGGTTCGCGCTTCGCCTTGAGGTCCTTGAAATAGCCGTTGATCTTCGTAAGCGCCGCGGTGTCGAGTCCCGTCTCGAATCCTTCGGACTCGAGCATCACCTTCACCGATTCGGTCGGCGGCTGCGAAGAGAAGGACGAGAGCGTCGAGATCGCGCAGTCGAAGCATCCCGCCCCGGCATCGGCCGCCGCGAGATACATTGCCGCGGCCATGCCGCTGGTCATGTGCGAATGGACCTGAATCGGCATCTCGGGCATCGCCTTCTTAAGCGCCGCGACGAGTTCGCGCGCAGCACCGGGCGTGAGGATTCCCGCCATGTCCTTGATTGCGAGCGAATCGATGCCCATCGCCTCCTGCTCCTTGGCGAGCTTGACGAAGGCCTGGACGGTATGCACGGGCGAAGTCGTATAGCAGATCGTGCCCTGGGCGTGTCCACCGTACTTCTTCACGCACTTGATCGCGGTCTCGAGATTGCGCGGATCGTTAAGCGCATCGAAGACGCGGAAGATATCCATTCCGTTCTCGCAGGC
The DNA here is from genome assembly GCA_002315875.1 of Verrucomicrobia bacterium UBA1727. Lineage (GTDB taxonomy): Bacteria > Verrucomicrobiota > Kiritimatiellia > RFP12 > UBA1067 > UBA1067. The sequence goes on from DCIL01000009.1 coordinate 13,375, forward strand.
GAGCGCGGTGAAACGCTCGACGATGTCATCGGGATAATGCTTGTAGCCGAGGATGTTCTGTCCGCGGAAGAGCATCTGCAGCGGAGTCTTCTTGCAGACCTTCTTGATCTCGCGCAGACGCTGCCACGGATTCTCGCGGAGGAAGCGCATGCACACGTCGAAGGTCGCACCGCCCCAGCACTCGAGCGAATAGAATCCGGCATTGTCAATCGTCTCGGCGATCTTGAGAATGTCGTCCGTGCGCATCCGCGTCGCCCAGAGCGACTGATGCGCGTCACGAAGCGTGGTATCGGTTATGCGGATAAATGGTTTCTTTGCTGCCATGATGCTTAAACTTTCTTCAGAGGGACGCGAGGAGTCCACCCTTGAGAATGATATGCCTTTCACGATCCGAAAGCTGGGTGACGACCTTGACCGTCGCCGTCTTCGTCTTAAGTTCCGCCACTCCATCGCCCGCTACCGCCGCGGCGATGCCGCGAATCTCCACCGCGTCTCCAGCCGCAATGCGGTCGTAGTCCTTCGCATCGACAAAGCTGAACGGCACGATGCCGAAGTTGACGAGGTTCGCACGATGAATGCGCTCGATGGACTTCGCCACCACCGCCTTCACTCCGAGATACATCGGACACAGCGCCGCGTGTTCGCGCGAGCTGCCCTGTCCGTAACTCTCGCCCGCGACAATCACGTTCGCGATGCCCTTGGACTGATTGGACTGGCAGGCGGAGAAGAAACTTTGAGAGGTTTGAGAGGTTTTTGCGACGCAATTCGACATTGCCTCGAAGACGAACTTCGCGTATTCGGGAATGTTCGAGCGGAACTTCAAGCGCGCGCCCGCCGGCATGATGTGGTCGGTCGTGATCTTATCGCCGACCTTGATCGCCACCGCGCCCTTGAGATCCTTGGCGAGCGGCACACCCTTCGGCACCGTCGCGATGTTGGGACCGCGCACGATCTCGGTCTTGGCGACACCCTTTCCAGCCGTCGCGCGATAAAGGAACATCGCATCGTCGATCGGAAACTTCTCAGGAGCCGCGACCGGCTTCAGCGCGGACTTGGGAAGCGCCTTGTTGTTCATCGCTCCGGTAAAGGTTCCGGTAAGCGCCGAGACCGCGGCAGTTTCAGGTGAGACGAGATAGACCTGCGCGCTCTTCGTTCCGGAGCGCCCCTCGAAATTGCGGTTGTTCGTGCGCAGCGAAACCGCGCCCGTGCGCGGCGACATGTGCGCGCCGATGCAG
>DCIL01000009.1:14797-15255 GCA_002315875.1 Verrucomicrobia bacterium UBA1727
GACCTTCGTGCCCTTCATCGACTTGACGGTTACGATGTTGCCCGGCGAATGAGGCGCCGCGGCGAGCGGTTCGACCTTCGAAAGATCGATTTCGAAAGAGTCCTCGTAGACGCTTCCGGGATCCGCCTCGAGGCGCTTGAAGTCCTTACCGCGGCCCTGCGCGACGAGGAACTTCCGCGTGACGTCGTCGGACGGAAACACGCTCGTCGTCACTCCGAGTTCGGCGCCCATGTTGGTGATCGTCGCGCGGGACGGCACGTCCAGCGTCGCGACCCCTGGTCCGCAATACTCGAAGATCCAGCCGACGTTGCCTTTGGTACCGTACTTCTTGAGCACGGTGAGAATCACATCCTTGGCGCTCACCCCGGCGCGGAGCCTGCCCTTGAGGAAGATCGCGCGCACCTTGGGAGCGGGAATGTGAAACGCGCCACCGGCCATGGCGACGGCGATGTCGATGC
>DCIL01000009.1:15368-16074 GCA_002315875.1 Verrucomicrobia bacterium UBA1727
TGGCAGATGCCGTTGCCGGCCTTGGAGTAGACGATGCCGTACTTCTTCGCGATCGAAGCGAGGAAGTCATGGTCATCGGCGTTCTCGTAACCGATCTGCACCGTGTTGTGATCGACGTACGAGACGGCAAGCTCGTTCTTCACGTGCTTGACGCCCATCGACTCGAACTGCAGATACGCCATCGTACCGGTGGCGTCCTGCGTGAGCGTCTGGTCGATCCTGATTCCGATCTCGGCATCCTTCGCCGGATCGCCCTCCACGAGGTGGGCGGACAGTATCTTCCAGGCGACGTTCTTCGGCTCTTTCTTCATCTTCGCTTATTCGTGATTGAACAGATCGTTGATCGATTCGTCGTTGTGCGTACGCTTGATGGCTTCGGCGATGAGCGGAGCGACCGAAAGCTGGGTCAGTTTGAACGGAAGCTTGGACGGATCGAATCCGTCGCGCAACTTGATCGAGTCCGTCACCACGAGCTCGTCGAGGTAACCTTCGGTCATCAGTCGCTCGACACCCTTCGGGGTAAGCGGGAAGTGCGAGACGAACGCGTGCACCGACTTCGCCCCATGCTCGCGGCACATCTTCGCCGCGGCCGAAAGCGTGCCGCCGGTCGCGGTCATGTCATCGACCATGATGACGTCGCAGCCGTTCACATCGCCGACGACCGAGAAAGCGTCCACCGTATCGCCGCCCGTGCGCTGCTTCGCGA
>DCIL01000056.1:0-132 GCA_002315875.1 Verrucomicrobia bacterium UBA1727
AGGGCTACAAGTTCACGGCGCTCACGGCCGTGGCGGTCGGCTTCGCCGGTCTTGCGGTCCAGCTCCTTTCCGGCTTCGTCGGTTCGTTTGCGGTCTACGTCCTCGGGGCGTTCGTCGCGGGCTTCTCGATGT
>DCIL01000056.1:158-2008 GCA_002315875.1 Verrucomicrobia bacterium UBA1727
TGCTCAATCTCGTCACCAATCCGCTTCTCAATACTCTCGGCGGTGGCGGCAACAAGGGCAACCAGCTCGTGCAGTTCGGCTGCTCGCTCAACTCGGTCGGCGCGACGCTCTCGCCGATCGTCCTCGGCTGGCTGATCGGTGAAGTCACGAAGGATACCTCGTTCGGCGATGCGCGTCCGGCGCTCCTCATTGCGATGGGCATCTTTGCCGTGGCGTTCGTCATCGTCGCGCTTTCCAAGATTCCCGAGCCGCACATGGAGACGGCGGATGAGAAGGCCGCGCGCCTTTCCGGTCAGACGAGTGTTGTTCAGGACATTGTCGCGACGCTCAAGTTCCGTCATTTCACTTTCGGTGCGCTCGCGATTTTCTTCTACATCGTCATCGAGGTCGGCGTGCCGTCGATGGGTATGCTCTATATGACCGACTGCGTGAAGGATGCGGCTGGTGAGATCACTTCGAAGGGTCCGGGTTACGTCGGCGGCGCGGTCGCTGGCGTCGTGTGCGGCGCGTACTGGTTCCTCATGATGTGCGGCCGTCTTCTCGGCGGTGTCGTCGGCGGCAAGTTCTCTTCGCGCACTCAGGTGACCTTCCTTGCGGCGTGCGGCATTGCGCTTCTCCTTGCGGTGATGTTCTCGCCGGTCAAGATGATCACGCTCTTCGGTTACAGCTTCCCGCTGTCGATGGCGTTCATGGTGGTGGTCGGCCTCTGCACGTCCGTGATGTGGGGCGGCATCTTCAATATGGCGGCCGAGGGTCTCGGCAAGTACGTCCCGATGGGCTCGGGCATCTTCATGGCCTGTGTGTTCGGCGGCGTGCTCATTCCGGTGCAGGGCTTCTTTGCGGACAAGATCGGCATCCTTTCGAGCTACTGGTTCTCGATCGCGCTGCTCGCGTACGTGCTCGTCTACGCGCTCGTTCTCTCGAAGCCGGCGAAGAAGGCGGAGGGTTGAGTTCGAGTTCGAGTTTGAGGTCGAGTTCGAGATTTGAGTTTAATTAGGAGGTATTTATGATCAATCAGGAAGTTTACGATAAGGTTGTTGCGAAGTTCGCGGAGCTTTACGGTGCGAAGCCGGCGGCGGTTGCGTATGCGCCTGGGCGCATCGAGGTGCTCGGCAACCACACCGACTACAACGAGGGCTTCGTCTTCTCCGCGGCGATTGACAAGGGCACGTTCTTCGCGGTCGCTCCGAATGCCGATGACAAGGTCGAGCTTTTCGCTCTCGATCTCGGTGAGAAGTATGAGACCGTCGTTTCTCAGGTCGCGCCGGTGAAGGAAGGCGCTACCTGGGCGAGTTATGTGCTCGGCACCTTCAACTTCCTCTTTGACGGCAATCTTGCTGGTGTCAAGACCGGTTTCAAGGCCGTGTTCGGCGGCAACATTCCGCTTGGCGCGGGCTTGAGCTCGTCCGCCGCGCTTGAGGTCGCCACGGGGCTGGCGCTTGCGAAGATCTACGGTGTCGCGAAGGACAAGACGGCGATGGCGAAGCTCTGCCAGAAGGCCGAGAACGTCTTCGCCGGTTGTCCGTGCGGACTTCTCGACCAGGCCTCTTCGATTTACGGTGCCGAGGGCGCGCTCGTCAAGAGCGATTTCCGCAGCTGCGATTTCGAGAACGTCTCGATGGGTCCGAAGGTTGCGTTCATGATGGTCAAGTCCAATGCCAAGCATGCGCTTGTTGACGGCGCGTATGCGTCGCGTCGTCAGGCGTGCGAGGAGGCGGCGAAGTATTTCGCTGGCGTTCTCCGCGGCAAGACGGTCACGCATCTTCGCGACGTGACGATGGCCGAGTGGGTCTTGTATCGCGGTGGACTTTCCGAGACGGTCGCCAAGCGTGCGGTGCATCCGATCGGCG
>DCIL01000056.1:2109-10008 GCA_002315875.1 Verrucomicrobia bacterium UBA1727
GCAACTGGTTCGAGAACTCCTGTGAAGAGCTCGATGCGATCGTAGATATCGCCAAGGCCATTCCCGAGGTTTACGGCGCGCGTCTTTCCGGCGGTGGTTTCGGCGGCAGCTGCTGTCTGCTCGTTGAGCCCGAGGCGGCGGATAAGATCGCGGCGATCATGACTCGCGAGTACAAGGCGAAGTTCGGTGATGAGCCGGTCTGCCAGCTCATCAAGCCGTCCGAAGGAGCGCATCTCGTCTAAGTGTTTCGACCTTAAGTCAGGGGGTGTTAAGATGTCAGTAGTGAAGTCCGCATTGGTATTTGCCGCGTCCGCAATTGCGTTCGCGGCATGGGCTGAGGATGAGGATACGGCCAAGACCGAAGAGGCGGCCAAGACCGAGGAGGCGGCAAAGCCGACCGAGGCGAAGGTCTCCCCGAAGACGGCCTTCACGCTGCTGCCGCTTTGCCGACTCGTTGAAGGCGAGGTCTTCACGAGACAGACGGAGGGTGAGTGGGTTGCCGCCGAGGAAGGTAAGTTCTATCCGCTCGGCACCTCTTACAAGACCGGCGAGAATTCCAAGCTGGTGCTGGCGTTCGGTCCCGAGGCGACGGTCGCGATCGATGCGAACGCCGAGTTCGGCACGCGCAATCAGGCGGTCGGTGAGACGACGCGCAAGATTGTTCTCGTGTCCGGTACCGTCAACGTGAAGCTTCCCGACAATCTTCCCGAGGGTGCGTTCTTCGTGGCGGCGCCCGGCTTCCTCGTCAAGAATCCCGCCGGGGAATCGCGTTACGAGTACAAGAAGTGCGGTGACGGCGACTGCGCCGTTGTACGCTGTGTTACTGGCGCGCTTTCGGTTGAGGGACGTCACTTCGAGATTCCTCAGATGCGCGCTGCCAATGAGTTCAGCATTGCCACGTCCAGTGATGGCCTTGTGACTGAATTCAAGGGTAACAGCGGTGACTTCGCGATCAAGCTTGATCAGGGCATCGGCACCAAGACTGAGATTGACGATTCTGGTAAGGTTGATGAAAAGTCCACCAAGGCGGTCAAGGAATGGCGCATCTCTCCCGCAACCCGCGTGATGATTACGCGAGCAGTGCCTTCGATCGGCGAGCGCATGAGCGTCCATACGATGTGCTTCGATGCGGCCGGCCAGTGCAAGAGCGAATGTGTGTTCTGCGAGGGGCGCGCCGAGATCAATTCCGGCGAGCTCGTTGCTAAAGACGAGAAGGATCAGTCCGAGGTTGCCAAGAAGGCGGCGGAAACCACGACCGAAGAGGCGGCCGACGAGGACGAGGGTGAGGACAAGAAGGACGCCAAATCCGAAAAGAAGGAAGAGAAGAAGGAAGAGTCCACCGAAGAGTGATTTAGTTCAGTATAAACAATAGCAATAAAGAAAGTAGTCAGGCAACAATCATGGTTATCCATCAGTTCAACAAGTTAATTCGCAACAAGTGGGTGTGGGGTGTTTTCGCCGTCGCGGTTTCAGCCGCCTTCTGTTTCGATGATCTTTTCACTTCCCGTGATCAGGGGGAGCGTCCCGCCGGCAACGCCGGCACTCTCGCCGGCGAGGAAGTAGATTCCAAGCTGTTCCTTTCAATTGTCGAAGAGGCCCGTGGGTTCGGGCGTGCTCGCGATTGGAAGCGCAATGCGGGTGAGGTGAACCGCGATGCGTGGGAGACGTATGCGGCGCTCATGGTCGCTGACAAGTCCGGCATCGTCGCGACTGATGCCGAGGTGCAGGCGATGATCCGTCACGATCAGTCCTTCCAGGTCAATGGTGCGTTCAACTTCAAGGCCTATCAGTATCTCCTCCGTGAGAACGGGCTTACTCCCGAGCGCTTCGAAGAATACCTCAAGCGCCGCACCGTGCTCATGCGCATCGGACAGGCCGTGCTCGGCAGCGCTTCGTGGGCTTCGCCGATGGAGCTCGATCAGGCGCTTGCCGACATGACCGACACTTTCACGGTCAAGGTTGCGAAGTTCTCGCAGTCCAAGAAAGATGCCGATGCCGTCAAGGTCGATGACAAGGCGCTCAAGGCGTGGTACGACAAGAACGTCAAGTCGCTCGAGCTTCCCGAGCGCGTGAAGATTCGCTATGTGAAGTTCGATGCGACGGACAAGGCGGTGCTCGCGAAGATGAATGTCACTACGAACGAGATGCACGATCTTTACGATACCACCATCGATCGCTACACTTCGACCGATACCAACGGCGTCGAGCACGTCAAGCCGTTCGAGCAGGTGAAGGGCGAGCTCGAGAAGGAACTGCGCAAGATTGCCGCGGTCAACTTCTTCGAGACCAATCTCAATTTCCGCGCTTACGCCAAGAAGGCCGCGAAGGGGTCCTCGCGTCTCGATGAGATTGCGAAGGAAGACGGACGCAAGGTCGAGACGAGCGAGTGGTTCGCGCTCGAGGGTGGATATCAGGAGGGCTTCATGAAGCGTGCGACCTCGATTTGTCCCGGCGCCAAGGGCTTCAACGAGGCGGTGGCCGAGCTCGATCCCAAGAGCGAGGATCTGCGTTACGCCGTCGTGAGTTCCGAGAACGCGGTCTGGCTCGTTGAGAAGATTGCGGTGAGTGCCAAGCATACGCCCAAGTTCGAGGACGCCAAGGCGGCGATTCTTCCGCGGGCGCTTCGTGATGCGAAGGCCGATGCGTTCAAGGCCTCGGTCGAGGCGGTTGCGAAGAAGGGTGTGAAGGCGGTCGAGGCCGTCAAGGGCTGCTCGACGAACATCGTCTTCACGGTTTCCGATCTTCGCAACGGCGAAGGGGCGGACTTCGAGAACAAGTTCTACGTGGCCCGTGCCGCGATGAAGCTCGCCAAGGGTGAGGTTTCCGACTTCACGCTCGTCTCGCCCGGCGAGGCGTTGCTCGTCGTCTGTGTCGACCGCAAGGCCGGGGATGCCGCCAAGGCGCAGATTCTGCGCATGCAGGTTCAGAACGATCTTTCGATGCTCGAGCAGCGTCAGATTCCGGAATCCTGGAGGAAGTGGAATCTCAAGCGTCTCGGTTTTGAGACGGGTGAGATCAACTCGGTTGAAATAGTCGAAACGGAAGAGTAATGGAAGTTTCATTCAAGCGCATCCATCCGGATGCCGTCCTGCCCGCGTATGCCCATCCAGGCGACGCGGGTATGGATTTAAAAAGCGTCGAGGACCTGACGATTCCGCCGGGCAAGCGCTCGCTCGTTCATACGGGTCTTCAGATGGCGTTGCCGTTCGGATATGAAGCGCAGGTCCGTCCGCGTTCCGGCCTCGCCCTCAAGGCCGGGGTTACGGTGCTCAACACCCCCGGAACAATCGATGCCGGATATCGCGGCGAGGTCGGGGTGATTCTTGCGAATTTCGGCGATGCCGATTTCGTGGTGAAGAAAGGTGATCGCATCGCGCAGATGGTGATCGCCCCGGTTACGATCGCGACGATTGCCGAGGTTGCCGAATTCGAAGCGTCCGAGCGCGGCGAAGGCGGTTTCGGTTCTACTGGAGTTTGAGAAATGGCGCTTAAGGTTTTCAAGTACGGTGAAGAGGTGCTCCGCGAGAATTCCATTCCGGTGGACCGCGTCACCGAGGTCCATCGTCAGCTGATGGCGGAGATGGTCGAGACGATGCACGACGCAGGCGGGGTGGGGCTTGCCGCGCAGCAGGTCGGCCGTACCGAGCGCATCTGCGTCATCGATATTCCTCCGAAGTCGCAGACCGACGAAGAGGCGCTTTACAACGCGCCGGTGCCGATGCCGCTCAAGCTTGTGAATCCCGAGATCATCCATCAGGAAGGCACGCAGCTCGATCAGGAAGGGTGCCTGAGCTTCCCCAAGATCGGCGGTGAGCTCGTGCGCGCCGAATTCGTTACCTGTCAGTATCTGGACGAGAATAACTCCGTTCAGATCATCAACGCCCGCGGCTTGCTCGCCCGTGCCCTCCAGCACGAGATCGACCATCTCAACGGCATTCTCTATATCGATCGCATGTCCGCCACCGAACGACTCCAATACGCTGCCAAGCTGAAGAAGCTCGCGAAGGCAAACGGCGGCGTGCGCTAAAGGAATTCACAAGAAGATGAAGAAACTACTGACCGTTCAGGATATCTCCTGTGTCGGACAGTGTTCGACCACGGTGGCCCTGCCGCTCGTTTCCGCCTGCGGAGTAGAGTGTGCGGTATTGCCTCCCGCAATTCTTTCCAACCATACCGCCGCGGGATTCAGCGGATGGTCTTTCAAGGATCTGACGGACGAGATGCCGAAGATCGAGGCGAACTGGGTCCGCGAGAAGATTTCTTTCGATGCGATCTACACCGGCTACGTCTGCGAATCGCACATCGATCCGATCCTTTCGATCGTCAAAAGCTGTCTCAAGCCGGGCGCCTTGCGCTTCGTGGATCCGGCGATGGCCGATAATGGCGTCCTCTACAAGGGTTTCGCCGCGGATTTCCCCTCGAAGATGGCGCGACTCATTGACGGTTGCGATTACGTGCTCCCCAACCTCACCGAGGCCGCGCTCCTCACCGGGAACGTGCCTTTCAAAACCGCGAACGAAAAGCTGATCGAAGGCCTCCATCGTCTCGGTGCGAAGAACGTGATTCTGACTGGTGTCGAGGACGGCAAGGGCGGCCTCGGCAGCGCCGTTTCGGACGGCACTAAAATCGAATACGACTTCAATCCGCGGCTCGAATCGATGTTCCATGGCACCGGCGACGTCTATGCTTCGGTCTTCGCGGGAGCGGTTATGCGCGGGCGCCCGGCACTTGAGGCCGCGGCGCTGGCGGCGGACATCGTCTGCGAGGCGATCAGGAAGACCGCGCCCGATCACTGGTATGGCGTCAGCTTCGAGCTTACGATCCCACAGCTTTCCAATGCGTTTCTAAAATGACGAAAATCAGAACCATCAAGGGTGGCGTCACGTCCGCCAAGGGCTTCCGCGCGGCAGGTGTCGCGGCGGAAATCAAGTATAAGGGACGCAATGACGTTGCGCTCATCGTGGCGGACGAACCTGCTGCGGCTGCCGCGGTCTTCACGACGAACAAGGTCGCCGCCGCGCCCGTGCTCTACGATCGCGAGATCGTCAAGGGTGGCAAGGTTCAGGCGATTCTCGCCAATTCCGGCTGTGCGAATGCCTGCACCGGCGAGGAAGGTCTTAAGGATGCGCGCACTTCGGCTCTGGTTACTGCTGGAGAGCTGGGCATAGATCCCAAGTATGTGCTCGTCGCCTCGACTGGCGTCATAGGACGGCGCTTGCCCCTTGATCGGCTCCTTGCGGGAATGAAGAAGGCGGCCTCGTCGCTGGGGCGTACTTACGAGCACGGACTTGCCGCGGAGAAGGCGGTGATGACGACCGACACCAAGCCGAAACAGGCCGCGGTGACCGTAACGATCGGAGGAAAGAAGGTCACGGTCGGCGGAATGTCCAAGGGCTCGGGTATGATTGAACCTAACATGGCCACCATGCTCGGCTTCATCACCACCGATGCCGCGGTCTCTCCGCGGATGCTCAAGAAGGCGCTTGTCCTCGCTATCGCCAAAAGCTTCAACCGACTGGTGGTGGACGGCGATGAGTCCACCAACGATTCCGTCTTTGTCATGTCGAGCGGCAAGGCCGGCAACAAGGCGATATCCGCTCCGGGAGAGGACTTCAGGGCTTTCGTCGAGGCGCTGACCGCGGTCTGCGTCTCCCTCGCCAAGCAGATGGCGACCGATGGTGAGGGCGCGACCAAGTTCGTGACCGTTACCGTGAAGGGGGCGAAGAGCGAGAAGGATGCCGCGCGTGCCGCGCGCGCCGTCGCCAAGAGTCCGCTCTCCAAGACCAGCTGGTTCGGGCGCGATCCCAATTGGGGACGCGTCCTCGCGGCCGTCGGCTATTCCGGTGCCGAGGTCGTGGACATGAAGGCCGAGGTATTCTACGACGGAGTATGGGCGTTCAGAAACGGCAGAATCGCGGACGAGAAACAACTTGAAAAACTTGCCGCGGTGATGAAGAAGGATGCCTTCGAGGTCGTCGTCGACCTCCATCTCGGAAAGGGTGAAAGCTCGATCTACACTTGTGATTTTTCGCTTGATTACGTTCATATCAACGCTGACTACACCACTTGAGATTCTTTAGCGCGATGAAAAACGACAGATTCTTCACTAAACTCGACTGGGCGGCTTTCTGGACCGCTACCGTGATCACTCTCGGCGTGTATTTCTTCACGCTCGGCCCGAGCGTGGGACTCGAGGATTCCGGCGAGCTGGCGACGGCCGCCGCCAATCTCGGCGTACCGCATCCCCCGGGGTATCCGTTCTGGACCTTCTGCTGCTGGATCTTCTGCAAGGTCTTCGGCTTCGTCACCTATATGGGGCATCCGACCCCGGCCTGGTGCGTCTCGCTCTGCTCCGCTACCTTCGGTGCCTTTGCCGCGGGCTTTACCGCGATGCTGATCTGCCGGTCGGGACACGACTTCATCTCCGGCGATGACAACACGCAGGAAGAATCATCGTCCGCTCTCAACGCGCTCGCGTTCGGCGGCGGCGTTGCCGGTGCGCTTACCTTCGCGTTCTCGCCCGTGGAGTGGTCCCAGTCCACGATCGTCGAGGTCTACTCGCTCAACGCGTTCTTCCTGATGTGGGTGTTCCTCCTGTCCTATCGCTGGATGCGCATGCCTTCGGACAAGATATTGTGGCTGACGGCGTTCGTGTTCGGCCTCGGCCTTACCAACTACCAGGTGCTGCTCTTTGCGATCGTTCCGCTCGCGCTCATCATCGCGATGAAGGATCTCGGACTTTTCCGCGATGTCTTCATCTACCTGATGCCCGTCGGCATGACCTATCAGATTCTGCAGATCGGTCAGCTCATGCGTGCCGACCGCATGATGCAGGCCGACGTAATCAACAAGCACGAGCCGATCGTCGGCCGCGCGCTCACTACGCCTTCGACGACCGTTCTCATCATCGCGATTGTGCTGATCATCGCCTCGATCCTCGCGGCAATCCATTTCAAGAACCGCAAGGAAAATGAAAAGGCGCAGAAGCTCGTCCTCTTCGGCGGCGGTTCCGGCGCGGCGCTCATGTTCCTTTCTGCGTTTGTCTTCGTTTCGAAGAATACCTGGTCCGGAATCACCGCACCCGTGGCCCCGCTTATCGAACCGACGACCTACGCCTGGATCGCCGCGTTCCTCGCGGTCTCGATCGTGGCGGCGGCCGCTTCGGCGCTTGTCGGCAATGACGAGGAGCGTCCGTGGCAGGGCGAAGGCGTGAAGTTCTTCGCGGTCGCGGCCGGCGCGGCGCTCATCGCCATCGTCATCGCTACTTGCGTTACTTCGGCTGGGGACGGAGGATATGCCGGCGAGAAGTTCCCGTGGGGCAAGTCGACGATGATGTTCTGGGGACAGATCGCCGTCCTCATCGCGCTTTGTGCGTTCACCAGGAAGGGCCTTGCGTTCGCCTTGCCGGTGGCGGGACTCCACATCGCGGCCTTTACGCTGCTCACCCATGGGGCGATGAACGGCCTTACCCATCCGATGAGCTGGTGGTTCGGCTGGCCTCTCGCCTGGAACTTCCTCATTCTCGCGCTCATGTGGGCGACGCTGCCGAACGGACGCACGGTCGCCGGTTGCGTCTTCTTCACTCAGCTCGGCTCGGCGTTCTACGCCTACATGCCGGTCGTATCCGATCTTAGGAATCCCCCGATGAACTGGGGTTATCCGCGCACTTGGGAGGGCTTCAAGCATGCGATCATGCGCGGACAGTACGAGGCCATCGGCGTGCCGTCCTTCCCGACGATCGGTGCGTTCTTCTCGTTTGTCACCAGTCAGATGGGACATTACTTTGCGGACGTGATGCTGCAGTTCACGGACGTACTCATCTTCTTCGTGCTCGTTCCCTTCGTAGCGGCGAAGTGGATCGTCGCCAAGGCGCATCGCAAGACGTTCTGGCAGTGGATG
>DCIL01000056.1:10129-16986 GCA_002315875.1 Verrucomicrobia bacterium UBA1727
TCTCCTCGCACGCGATGATCGCGCTCTGGATCGGGTACGGACTCGTCTTCGCCGGTGCGCTCGTAATGAAGCTCATCGCGAAGAAGTTCAAGGTTTCCTCCGGACTCGGTCTCAAGATTGCCATCGCCTTTGCCGCGGCGATGATAGCGGTCGCGGCGATCTTCCCGATCTACGATAACTACAACAACGAGCGTCTCGTCTTTGAACTCGGCGGTGCTGAGCAGAACGGCCACACCTTCGGCTGGCAGTTTGGTGCGTATCAGCTCGAGGGTGCGGCGGCGATCAAGGAGCAGCTGGTGGCGGACGAGGAACCGCTGCCCGATCCCGAATATCCGCCGCGAATGGAGGACTTTTCGATTTTCTTCGGCGGCACCGACCCGGGCCGTTTCGTGCCGACCTACATGATCTACTCGGCCGATTTCCGTCCCGATGTCTACCTCATCACCCAGAACGCGCTTGCGGATGATACCTACATGTCGGTCGAGCGCGACCTTTACGGTGACGAGATCTGGATTCCTTCGAAGGAAGATTCGGCGGAGGCCTTCAACATCTATGTGGACGAGGTGCAGCGCGGTGTCCGTCAGGCGAACGGAGACCTCAAGATCGAGAACGGTCGGGTTCAGGTCACCGGCGCGCTCGGCGTGATGGAGATCAACGGCATCCTCACCAAGATGATGCACGATCACGATCGTAAGCGTCATTCGTTCTTCGTCGAGGAGTCGTATGTGATTCCGTGGATGTATCCGTATCTCTCGCCGCACGGCCTCATCATGAAGATCAATGCCGATCCGAAGCCGTACGACGCTAAGCTTTCGGCGAAGGATATGGACTTCTGGGATTGGTACACTCGCCGGCTCATTGACGATCCGATGTACCGCCGCGATTTCGCGGGACAGAAGTCGTTCTCCAAGCTTCGTGCCGCAATCGCCGGTCTCTACAACCGCCAAGGTCGTTACAACGAGGGCGGGCAGGCCTTCCGTGAGGCGGTTGCGCTTTATCCCGCCAGTCCCGAGGCGGTCTTCCGTTATGCCCAGGAGGTTCTCCTTCCGTTCCGTCGCTACGATGTGACGCTGGAACTGATGGACTATACCGACGCGATCGACCCGAACAACCGCCGTACGTCCGGACTTCGGAACTACGTGATGCGCGTCCGTTCGCTCAACGACGAGATCAATCGTCTCGAGCAGAAGCGCCGCGCCAAGAACTTCACCGATCAGGACGCTTTTAATCTCGCGCGTTGCTGGTTCGAGATGGGTCGCATTCATGAGGCGGCGCAGCTTCTTAGACCGCTCATCGATCGTCCCGTCGAGCCCTCGGTCATGCAGGCGATGAGCATGATCTTCCTTGAAGCGCAGGATTTCGCGTCCGCTGAAAAGGCGCTGAACATCTTCCTCAGGGCCGAACCGAATTCCGATGGCGGCTCCTGGGCATCGCTCGCGAAGCTGCAGTGGAAGAGCGGACGCAAGCAGGCCGCGCTCCAGAGCTTTTCGCAGGCGGTGCGGATCGATCCGCAGGGACTTCAGGCGCGGCTTCAGAAGGAGCAGGAGCTATATCAGGTTTATCAGCTCTGGTATCAGCGCCAGCAGCAGATGCAACAGAATCGTCCCCAGCCGCCAAGGGCCTGGTAATTTGAATTATGAACTTTCCGATAACGCTTAAGCGTCCGCTGGTCATCTTCGACCTTGAAACCACCGGTGTTGCAGCCCGCAAGGATCGCATTGTCGAAATTGCCGCGGCGAAGGTGAATGTCGACGGCTCGGAGGAGTCGAAGTGCTGGCTTCTCAATCCGACCATCCACATTCCCGAAGAGACGACCGCGATTCACGGCATTGCCGATGAGGATGTGGCGGCGTGTCCCACGTTTGCGGAGAGGGCACTGGAGATTGCCGCGTTCTTCGAGGGTTGCGACATCGGCGGCTTTAATTCCGACCGCTTCGACATTCCGTGTCTTGAAGAGGAGTTCCTTCGCGTCGGCATCAATTTCAACTCCGCTCAACGGCGCCGCATCGATGTCCAGCGCATCTATCATCGTATGGAGCCGCGCGACCTTTCTGCCGCGGTGCGCTTTTATCTCGGACGCAACCACGACGGTGCGCACGGGGCCGAGGCAGACACTACGGCTACGCTCGAAGTGCTCAAGGCGCAGCTCGGGAAATATGAGGCATTGCCCAGAGACATCGACGCGCTCGACGAATATCTCGTTCCCCGTGATCCGCTCAATGCCGACCGCAACGGATTTTTCCGCTGGAAGGACGGCGAGTGGACGGTAAACTTCGGCAAGAAGCGCGGTGAGGGATTGAAGAAGATGATGATTCAAGAGCCCAATTTCTTCAAGTGGATGCTCAAGGGCGATTTCGATGCCGATGCGAGGATGATCGCGCAGGATGCGCTTGAAGGACGGCTCCCGCCGCCTCCGAAACTGGACTAAGGTGAAATGAACGAAAGCGCGTTCTTTCAGGATCTCGCAGTACTGACGGTCATCGCCGGACTTGCCGCGCTCCTGTTCTCGCGCCTGGGCTGGCCGAAGGTCCTCGGTTACATCGCGGCCGGAATCCTGATGAGTCCGCACACCTGGGGCGGAAGCTTCCTCGTCCATCCTATGTCCACTCAGGTCACTGGACAGCTCGGAGTCGTCTTCCTGATGTTCGGAATGGGACTTTCCCTCTCCGTCAAGGAGATGAAGTCCATCCGTTCCGTCTCGCTGCCTTGTGCGATAATCGATGTCGGGGTGATGATCTGGCTCGGCTACACGCTCGGAGTGAAGGTGTTCGGATGGTCCCAGGCACAGTCGCTCTTTCTCGGCGTGGCGATTTGCGATTCGGCGACGACCTTTCTCGCCAAAGTGTTTGAAGAGCTCAAATGGCAGGATCGTCCGTTCGTAAAATACGTGCTCGGCACTTCGGTCTGTGAGGACATCATCTGCGTCGGTGCCATTGCGGTCGCGACCGGGGTCGCGCGTGGCGGCGGCATGAGCGCGCTCGCGTTCTCGGTTTCCATCGGATGGCTTGCGGTCTTCTTCATGACCGTGCTCGTGCTCGGTTTCGTGGTTCTGCCGCGGCTTTTGAAGTCGGCGGAGCGGATCGGTGACTCGGAGTCGCTGACGATGACTATTCTCGGAGCGCTTTTCCTCGTCTCCTTCATCGCCTACAAATTCGACTTTTCGCTTGCGCTCGGGGCATTCCTCGTCGGCATCATCGGGTCTCAGAGCGATGTGCGCGGACGACTCGCCAAGCTGATGGATCCGCTCAAGACGATGTTTGCCGCGGTGTTCTTCGTTTCGATCGGTCTTCTCGTCAATCCCGATGCGATCTGGGCGGCCTTGCCGAAGTGTCTTCTGGTCACGATGGTCGTGATTGTCGGCAAGCTCGTCAACAACTTCATCGGCTCGATCATCGCCGGACAGGACATCCGCACCGCGGTTCAGTCCGCCTTCGCCCTCGCTCAGATCGGCGAGTTCGCCTTCATGGTCGCGGTGCTTTACTCCAACATCGTTGGCAATAGCACCAACGAGATGTTCCAGATCGCCATCGGCGCCTCGCTACTGACTACCATCGCCAATCCATTCCTGATCCGCGTGTCCGGTCCCGCAGCGGACCTGGCGGACCGTTTGCTGCCGGATCGTGTCAGGTCTGCGCTTTCCACTTATCATTGCTGGCTTGAGAAGATCAAGTCCAGCGAAGGCAATCCCGCCTTCATGATTCTCAAGGCGACGGTCATTCGTCTCGCCGTCTACGCGGTGCTGGTGCTTTCGTTGTCCATCATCTGCAACTTATTGCCGAAAATCGATTTCACTCGGTTTTCTCCGCATGTCGAGCAATATGACCGCATCATCTTCTTCGTGCTCGGGAATATCTTTTCTGTCGGACTGCTTCCGCTCGTACTGCCCGCGGCTCGCGCAGTCGGTGACGAGGTGGCGATTCTGATCGTCGGGGACGGTGCCGCCCATTGGCAACTCGCCATCAAGCAATCTGTTCGCTTCTTCGTCTTTGCCGCGATCCTGGCGTTCTTCGGACTCGAGTTGATAATGATCGACATCTCGCTCATGCCGCACGGTGGCATTTCGGCGGCGAGCGTATTCGTCGTAGTGGCCGTGTCCGTACTTGTCGGATGGAAGTTCTTCCGCAAGGCCGGGCGCCGCGCCACCCAGCGGTTCAATGAGGCGCTCAGTGCCGAGGAGCGGCGCGACGGTATCATTGCCACCACTACGATTACGATGCCGGAAGGAATGATCCATCGTTTCACGCTTGATGCCTCGTCGCCTGCCATCGGCGCCACCGTGGTCACGCTTGCGATCCGATCCAAGACGGGGGCCTCGATCGTGTCCGTCTATCGCGACGGTGTTATCACTCGGAATATCGGTCCCGACTGGGAGTTCGCCGTCGGTGATACGCTCGTGGCCATCGGAGATCCGCACCAGATGGTTGCGCTCAAGGACTTGCTGGGAGTGACGAGGCAATGAGCACTCTGAGGCATGTCTTCACGGTCGGCGGACTCACCGCCTTCTCGCGTGTTCTCGGATTCGTCCGCGAGATGCTGCAATCCCGACTGATCGGCGCCGGCGTCGAGCAAAGCGCCTTTACGCTCGCTTTCGCAATCCCGAACATGGCGCGCAAGCTCTTCGGTGAGGGTGCGCTCACCGCGGCGTTCGTTCCGCTCTTCAAGGGCGAGGTGGAGCGCGGCGAGATCGAGGAGGCGAAGAAACTTGCGCGCGCGGTGATGACGATGACGATGCTCATCCTCGGCGCGGTGGTGACGCTTGCGGTGATTGCGCTTTCGGTGTTTCTCAACTTCGACCTTTCACCGCGCGCGGCGCTTACCCTGAAGCTCGTGCGCATCCTCTTTCCGTACATGATCTTCATCTGCGGAGCGGCCTTCGGAATGGGAGTCCTCAATTCGCTCGGACGCTTTGTCGAAGGTGCGTTTATGCCGGCCTTCCTCAATATCGTCTGGATCGCCGCGTTGGGAACGCTTTTCTTCCTGCCCGGACTTTCGGTGGAAACGCGCATCACCGTGGTCTGCTGGGCGATCCTCATCGGCGGACTTTCCCAAATGGCGTTTCTCTTTCGCTGCATGGCGAAAAGGGGATATTCGCCGCGGCTCGGTTTCAGCGGACTGTTGTCCGAGAAGGCCAGTCTCGTCTGGAAGAACACCGCCATCGCCGCGACCGGTGCCGGAGCGGTGCAGATCAACTACATGCTCGATCAGGTTTTGGGACAGTGCGCCGCGCCCTGGGCTGCCGGTGTGATCGGCTATGCGGAGCGGCTCATGGATCTTCCCCTCGGCGTAGTCGGAGTTGCCTTCGGCACGGTGCTGTTGCCGACGTTTTCGGGACACTTCGCGCGCGGCGATCGCGCGGCGGCCAAGCGCGCGCTTTGGTCATCGGTAAAGCAGATGTCGATCGTGATGGTTCCGGCGACGATCGTGACGTTCTTCTTTGCTCCGCTCATCGTCCGTATCGTCTATCAAGGCGGCGCTTTTGACGAAGTCGCGACCGTGCGCGTCGCGCGGGCGCTGTCCATCTACGGACTCGGACTTTGCTTCTTCGCCTTTCAGAAGTGCCTGGTGCCGTTCTTCCAGGCGCAGGGCGATATGAAGACCCCGCTTCGCGTCACGCTGGTTACCGTCATTCTCAATGCCACGCTGAACGTGCTCGCGGTTCTGCTTCTTCCGCAGGAGTTCCGTCACGTCGGCCTCGCCGCGTCCACCTCGTTCTGTGCCCTCATCGGCTGCATTCTCCTGTATCGTCGCGTCGCTTTGAAGGAGAAGGCGAAATGAAGACCGGTTGGATCGATTTGCAGGTCAATGGTTATGCGGGTGTCGATTTCAATGCCCGCGGACTCACTGTCGAGCAGGTGAAGGACGTCACCGAGCGGCTTGAGGCGGACGGTACCGTCGGATATTTGCCCACGCTCGTTACGGGCGATCCTGAAATGCTGATCGGCACGATCCGCACGGTCGTGGAAGCGAGGCGCCGATATGCGGTCTGCGAGCGGAACATTCTCGGATTCTTTCTCGAAGGACCGTTCATTTCTGATCATCCCGGTGCGGTGGGGACGCATCCGGTGGAGTGGGTGCATGCTCCTGACCTGGCGCTTTTCAATCGTTTCCAGGATGCCGCGGAAGGGTTGATTCGGATGGTCAACGTGGCGGCGGAGATTCCCGGAATGCCGGATTTCGTCAAGGCGCTCACCGCGTCCGGCGTGACCGTTTCGCTCGGACATCAGCTTGCGAAGAGTCCGGCGGACATCGAGCCGTGCCTTGCAGCGGGTGCGAGTGCGTTCACCCATCTCGGAAACGGCATTCCGAACGAGGTTAACCGTCACGACAACATCGTCTACACTGCGTTGGTTGAAGACCGCGCGAGTGTGATGTTCATTCCGGACGGACATCATCTTCCTGATACGATGCTCAAGCTTTACACGCGTGCAGTGCCCCTAAAACGCCTGATTGCCGTATCCGATTCGCAGTATCCTGCCGGCATGCCGCCTGGCGAATACGAGGTCTGCGGTGCCCATGCGCGGCTGGAACCGAACGGACTGCTTTGGAATCCGTCCCGCAATTGTCTGGTCGGCGCGACTACACCGCTTGCGAAGTGCATGCAGATCCTTTCCGAGCGCATCGGCCTCACTCCCGACGAATGCCGCGCCATCGGCCACGACAATCCGCTTGCCGTTTGTCATTCAATTAGGTATAATTCATCTCAGTTGAGGTAATTGCAAAACCTCGGCGTTGACGGCTTGTCCGTCCGCCTGACGGCGTCCGGTCAAGCCGTCAACGCAGGGTTTCCCGAGTTTCTGGTCGGTTGTCCGATACGAGACGATGCTTTCGCAGGCGATTCGGCTGTTCTTGCCGTCGCC
>DCIL01000005.1:0-22105 GCA_002315875.1 Verrucomicrobia bacterium UBA1727
TCCTGACGATGACATGGAACGACGAGATGCTCCAGCACATCATCATCGGAAAGTAACAGACATCTCACAAGCGAATCTGAAGGGTTGCGCCAGCAAGCCCTAAAAGCGCGATGTCCCGATAGCGCCTACATCGTCGTGCGAGGAACGTGCGAAGCTCTGATTTCTCCTGAACACTGACCATTGACCATTGAACATTGACCACTCAGGCCCGACGCCTGAGCGGAGAATCAGCTATTCTGGCCCTAAAAATCTAAATGCGTCGGACCTGGTTTTTGCGGCATTCCGTCGGTGTGGTGCGCATATTTTACGGCACTGTTGTGCTGGCTGGATGCGGTTGAGAAGGGCTTTCATAAGCCGATGTTGCCGATATTCGTGTAGACGAAGTCCTTGTCGTAAGGACGTTCTTCGCCGGTCAGGCAGATGATGCCTCCTGTGGATAGTTTGGTTCCAGTCTGGGAAAGTGCGTAGACATTGGCTCTGATCTCATCCATGTTCGGTTTCGCCGACATTTTGATTTCAACAGGGTGCAAGTTGAACCCATCTTTGAGAAGAAGATCAATTTCGTGGCCCTCCTTGTCGCGATAGAATGTGGCGTTGCAGGCGAGTCCGCTATGCCACCAGCTTTTCAGGACTTCCATAACGGCGTACGTCTCCGCCATGTGGCCAAAGAGCTGGGATTGTTCGAGGCTTTCTGGCGTGCGGATTCCGCAAAGGAAAGTGGCGAGGCCGGTGTCGGCGAAATAGACTTTTGGCGTGGCCGTTGCCCTTTTTGTCAGATTGGTTCGATAGGGACGCAAAATGATGACGATTCCGCTGCTCTCAAGGATTGAGAGCCAGGATCGAATGGTTTGATGTGAAACGCCGACATCCTGGGCGAGATTGCTGGCGTTGAGCAGCTGCCCTGTCCGTGCGGCCAGACAGGTCAGAAACGTCATGAACTCATGTTCGTGCTCCACTTTGACGAGATCGCGGATGTCACGGCTCAGATAGGTAGCCGTATATGAACGCATGAAGAGCGTGACATCCGTATCGGGAAGCGCCGTCAGTTGTGGAAATGATCCTTTGAAAATCCTCAGGGCCAGCTCAGCGCGCGTCGTGATCTTTCCGGGACGGATCGGCAACTTCGTCGGGCGGTATGGTTTCGTGCTAGTGCCGTTCTGCTCGGCAGTGTCAAGACCTTGTAGATTGAGAATGGCGACCCGGCCGGCAAGCGACTCGGACACGCCTTTCATAAGATGAAACGGCTGAGAGCCGGTCAACCAGATTTGTCCAGGTGTGTTTGATTTATCAACTGCGATTTTAAGGTACGGAAAAAGCTTGGGAGCATACTGAACTTCGTCGATCAGAATCGGCGGCGGATAGGTCGCAAGGAAAAGTTCTGGATCTTCATTTGCGAGATGGCGGAGATCCGGATCGTCCAATGTAACAGATTTTCGATCGGAATCAATCAGTTCTTGCAAGAGGGTTGTCTTTCCGACCTGACGAGGTCCAGTCAACAAGAGCACTTTGAAGGTCTTTGATGCGCTCAAAACGACATGTTCAAGTGATCGTCTAATCATTTCCATGCCGATATTATACCAAAATTAACCTCGGTTTGTAAAATCGGAAGTGTCACTTGCGATTTACTGTGAGAACTCGCGGATGGTTGAAGTCAGAATAATGCTAGAAATGGTAGAGGTCGTCATCGCAGAGAGTCCACACGTATTCGCCTTGGTTCATCTAGCGCTTTAGCAATGTTAGCATTGCCGCCGACGTTGTAGGCGTTGCAATGGTATTCAATCCGTGGGTGTTGCAGTTGGAATCTCTTGACGATCTCACGAGTACCATCGGTCTAAGTGGTCATATAAACATGGACATGTAGTGGGGGAGCGTGATCTTCTTTCCGACTCGGCCGACGTTTCCGTTGACGAACTTATAGCCGACTTCGATGTCGTCGCGTTTCAGCATCCGGTCGAAGGAGACAGAGGCATTGTTGCCGGCTTTGACCTCGATTGGAACGACAGATCCGTCTTTTTCAATAAGAAAGTCGATTTCCGACTGGTTTGGCTGCGGTAGGTAGTATGATGGAGAATATCCTCTGGCGACGAGTTGTGCCATGATGGCGTTTTCGTAGATTCCTCCCTTGGCGAATCCCTTCATCTGGTCGTCTACGAGCGGCTGCTTGACCTCGAACCCCATCATGGCAGTCAGAATGCCGACATCCGATACGTACAGCTTGAAGCATTCGGGTGTTCTGTAGACGCTGGTCGGAATCTGCGGCGTCTCAAGGTTGTGACACTTTAGTACCAGGGAAGATTCGCGGAGCCAATCGACAGATGAGCCGAATTTGCGTGCCGTACCTCCGCGTTCAACGGTGGCGTACTTGAATTTCTTGTTCTCGCGCGCAAGATGTTCCGGCAAGGAGAGATAACAGGCGCGAATCTTTGGCTTGTCGGTTGAAGGAGCGTACTTGACGATGTCATCCAAATTGGAGGCGATGATCTTCTGCTGCATGCAGTTTTTGCGGTGTTTCATTCGGTGTGTTGCGCATATTTTACGGCACTGTTGTCCTGGCTGAATGCGGATTTTGCGAGGTTAAACTCTCCAACTCCAACTTTTCACTCCAACTCTAATCCGTGAAAATCTGTGTCAATCTGTTGACACAAATTACCAGTCAGCGCATGAAACGCTGTACAGATGAGCGAAAGTACTCAGTTGAGAAGTGGTCGGTGATAAAACGTTTGGCTTCGTTGCCGAGACGTTTGCGGAGTTCCGGCAGATTCAGATTGTCGTAGGTGAAATCAAGCCTTAACATAGATGAATCCGATTGCGCCGTATGCGCTGGTTTCGAGCAGCCGGGTGAAGTCATCGTTTTCGTCGATGTGCAGCTCGCGGCATTGTCGCTTTTTCTGATAACCCTCGGCGAGGAGTCCGAAGAAGAAGGGGAAGAGATGGTCGGAGCGGTATTCGGCGCAGGTCTTCGGTAGTGTGACAGATATCTCCGGCATCGTGTTGTCGACGAGATAGAGCGGATCGTAGCGGAATACATAGGTTCCGTCATCCGTCTTTAGGAATTGATACCAAAATCGACGATTGTCGAGTATGGTAATTACTAAAATCGTATTTCGTCGTTTTTGGTGATTGACGTGAGGCATTGGATTTTGATATAATTCGCCAAATATGAAAAGGATATATGAAGAGTTGATCGGGGATCATTTCATCCATAATCGTCAGATGGCTTTTCTGTCTGGGCCTCGTCAGGTCGGCAAGACGACTTTGGCCGAGGCGCTGCTTCCTGGGGCACGGTATTTGAACTATGACAGGTCTTCCGATGCTCGGGCGATCATAGGTGGTCCAGATGCTGTCGCGACGAGCGTTGGTATCGATGAACCGGCGAGCATCAGTCAGGGGATTATCTTTGATGAGATTCACAAGTTCCCGAAATGGAAGCGTTTCCTCAAGGGTTTTTTCGATGTTTATGGGAATGGTCTCAAGGTGGCTGTGACGGGCAGTGCTCGGTTGAATGTGTATAAGCGGGGTGGCGATAGTCTGATGGGAAGGTACTTCGCCTATCGCATACATCCGCTTTCTGTCGGTGAGTTGGCTGGATGGACTCATGATCTTGATGCACCGTTTAGGAAACCAGCGGAAAAGGTCGGGAAAGAAGTGATACCGTCACTGCTTCGGTTCGGTGGTTATCCGGAACCGTTCCTTTCAGGAAACGTACGCTTCTATAATCGATGGAGGAGTTCGCGGCGGGAACTTGTCTTTCACGAGGACTTGCGCGATTTGAGTCGGGTGCAGGATGTGCGAGGGGTTGAAACGCTGGCCGAATTGCTTTCCGCACGTGTTTCCGGCGGTGTCAACTATGCTGGTCTTGCCAATGATCTTCAGGTCGCCCCAGATACGGCTAAGGACTGGTGTGGACTTCTTGAATCGCTGTATGAGATCTTTTCCATTCGCCCATGGTTTGCCAATGTCGCCAATTCCCTGCGCAAGCAGCCGAAGATCTATTTCTGGGACTGGAGCTCCGTTGCCGACAGGGGCATGCGCAACGAGAATTTTATCGCTTCGCATCTCCTTAAGAGTGTGCAGTGGTGGTGTGATTCGGGGCTTGGGAACTTCGGTCTTTACTATGTTCGCGATAAGCAGCAGCGCGAAGTTGATTTTCTGATCACGAAGGAGAAGTCTCCGTATCTGCTCGTCGAGGCCAAAAGTTCCATGCGCGAGGAGCTTTCGACATCGTTGGCATATTTTCAGAAAGTGCTTCGGGTGCCTTATGCCTTGCAAGTCGGCATTGACGGAGAGTCGTCAGGCATTGATCCGTTCGCCTATCCAAATCGTGCCATTAAGATTTCCGCAGCTGATTTCCTGCCAATCCTGATCTAACTGCGTGTGTGGAATATAGAAGTTTCGAGCCAGGATGACGCTTCGACGGTTTCAATGTTGGATAGCGTATGCACGGAAACGCCGCAGATTTTCGCAAGCTGCGCCTCAAGTATCATTTTATAATGTCCGCAAGGGAGGATTTGAGGGTATGTCGCGGCGACCAGCCGAGGGCGCGCAGTTTTGCGTTGTCGCCGATGATCTGCGGATTGTCCGTCGGGCGAATGCGGGCGGGATCGACCGAAACCTCGGTCTTGACCCCGACGAGCTCTGCTGCAGTGGCGAGAACTTCGCTAAGAGCATGGCCAGTTCCCGAGCAGACATTGTAGATCTCTCCGGAAACGCCGCGGTCGAGCAGTGTTAGATAGGCGGCGACGGCATCGCGCACGTCGATGAAGTCTCGCACGATCGAAAGATCACCGGTGCTCATCTTCACCGTCGTCTCGCCGCGCGCCTTGCCGTCGAGCAGCTGCTTCACGAAACTCGCTATGACGAAATTCTCGCATTGGCCGGGACCGAACTGGTTGAACGATCTTGTAAGGACGATATCAAGTCCTAAACTCTTGGCATAGAGAAGTGACAGCATCTCCTGTGCGACACGCGAAACGGCATAGGGATTCGCAGGCGCGACCGGATGATTTTCGGAAATCGGCTGCTCTACAGCCGGAACAATTCCGTATTCTTCTGACGAACCAACCGAGAGGATGCGCGTTTTGAGATCAAGGGCGCGTACCGCTTCGACGAGATTCAGAAAGAGGGTGGTGTTGCTTGTGAATGTCTCGGCTGGAATCTCCCAACTGTGACCCACGCTCGAAACCGCAGCGAGATGGACGATCGCGTCTGGACGCTCGGTGGCCAGCAGCTCGCGGACCGCCGCAGCGTTCGAAAGGTCGCATTTCGCATACCGATCGGGCGCGTTCGCGGTAGTTGGTGCGAGATCTACGCCAATGGTTGCGTCACCGCGTGCGCGGAGCGCCTCAATCATGTGGCGGGCTACGAAGCCGTTGGCGCCGGTCAGAAGAACTTTCATCGGCGTTCTCATTTCATGCCGGACGCAGCCAGTTCCTTTTTGGCCAGTACGAGATCGGCGTCCATCATGATGCGGACGAGATCCTTGAACTTCGTCTTCGGCTCCCACCCGAGTTCGCGCTTCGCCTTGTCCGCACAGCCGAGCAGCTGGTCAACTTCGCTCGGACGGATGAAGCGCGGATCGGTTTTGACGTATTCGCGCCAGTCAAGCCCAACATAGCCGAACGCCTCTTCGATGAATTCCTTGACGGAATGCATCTCGCCCGTAGCGAGGACGAAATCATCGGGTTTCTCGTTCTGGAGGATGCGCCACATGCCTTCGACATAGTCACCTGCGAAACCCCAATCGCGCAAGGCGTCGAGATTTCCCATCACGAGCTCCTTCTGAAGTCCCATCTTGATGCGCGCCGCTCCGAGCGTGATCTTGCGCGTCACGAAATTCTCTCCACGTCGCGGCGACTCGTGATTGAATAGGATTCCGTTCGAGGCGAACATCCCGTAGGCCTCGCGGTAGTTCTTCACCGCCCAGAAGGCGCACAGTTTCGCGACGGCATAGGGCGATCTCGGATAGAAGGGAGTCGTTTCGCGCTGGGGAACCTCTTGAACCTTTCCGTACAACTCGCTCGTTGAGGCCTGATAGAAGCGGACGTGCTGGTCGCAGCCGACGTCGCGGATCGCCTCCAGTAGGCGCATCGTGCCGAGGGCATCTGTATCAAGCGTGAACTCTGGTATGTCAAATGAGATTCGCACATGACTCTGCGCTGCGAGGTTGTAGACCTCGTCGGGTTCTGTCTTCTCCACGATCTTCGAAAGCGACGAGGCGTCGCAAAGATCTCCGTAGTGAAGGAAGAACGTCTTCCCGTAGATTTCCGGATTGAGACAGAGATGGTCGATCCGTGCCCGGTTGAAGCTCGACGCGCGACGGACGATGCCGTGGACCTCATATCCTTTTTTAAGCAGAAGCTCCGATAGATAGCTTCCGTCCTGTCCGGTTACACCAGTGATAAGTGCTTTCTTCATAATGCCGCTATTATACTAAAAACAATCGTCCCCCTCAACCCGTTGTCCTGCGTGGAGGGTTTTTGGTATAATGCAAGCAACATTTACTTTTGCCTATTATATGGAGTGAACGACTGATGAAGAAAGCATTGATGGTTTCGGTGATGATTGCTGGCGTATCGTTCGTCGGCGTGGCGGGTGAGATCACGGTTTCGCCGAAGGGGATGAGTCCCGTGGCGGCGCTGGAGAAGATTCGGGCGGCGAAAGCGGCGGGCGATAAGTCGGCGTGGACGGTCAAGGTCGCGCCCGGGCTTTACGCGCTGGAGCGTCCGCTCGTCTTCACTCCCGCCGATTCGGGAACTCCCGACGCGCCCGTCCGTTGGATCGCCGATCGCGGCGAGGCACTCTTTTCCGGCGGCGGACTCATCCTCGGCTGGAAGGACGCCGGCAACGGTGTCTGGGAAGCGCCGGTTCCCAGGGATGCGAACGGCAAGCCGATCTGGTTTCAATCGCTTTATGCGAACGGACGGCGTGCGCAGCGCGCGCGGCATCCGGACAAGGGTTTCTTCTATCTCACGTCTTGGAAGGAAAATGCCGTAACCAATGCGGAGAAGAAGATCACCTACGGTCAGCAGTTCGTCTTCAAGGATAAGGCGCTCGATGCGCTGAACGGACTTTCGTCCAAGGAACTTGCCGCGGTCGAATTGCAGATCCGTTGCAAGTGGAGCTACGGAACATTTTCGGTGACGGGATGGGATGCGGCGACGCGCACGGTTTCGGCCAGTGGGACCGAGGGTTTCAAGAACTGGAAGATGCCGACCGAGAAGGGCGTTCTCTACGCCTTGGAGAATGTTCGCGCCGGATTCGATTCTCCCGGTGAATGGTTCTATGATGTTGCCGAAGAGAAGATCAAGTATCGTCCGCTCCCGGGCGAGAAGCTTGCGGACTTCAAAGCGCTCGCGCCGCTTTCGCAACTTGTGAGCGTCATCAAGTTCGAAGGCGATCCAGAAAAGGGGAAATACGTTACCGACATTTCCTTTGACGGCATCACCGTCACCTGCTCGCGGACGGATGGCCACATTCTGCCGTCGGGTTTTGTGCAGCAATATCAGTATCAGGCGGCGTCCCACACCGGCGGAAGCATCTTCGCCAAGGGCGCCAAGCGCCTTTCCTTCGAGAATTGCCGCGTGTTCGGTACGGAGAACTATGCAATGTGGTTCGAGATCGGCTGTGTTTCAAACCGCATCTCCAACTGCACTTTTGAAGATCTCGGCGCGGGCGGAATATGGGTTGGCAGCCGCACGCCGAATCCCTTCGGCAAACTGGCCGGATGGAAGGGGCAGCGCACGGAGTTCACGCGTCCGATTCCCTATGGTGATCCCAAAGTCGCCTATCTTCATCCGTGTGCCTTCTTTGAAATCGACAACTGCTCGATCCATCACGCCGGACTCGTCAATCCCGAGGCCTGCGGCATCGTGCTCACGCATGTTTCCGATTCGTCCATCACTCACTGCGACATCTACGATCTCTACTACACCGGCATTTCCGTCGGCTGGAGCTGGGGCTATACCGGGTCCGTCGCGCAGCGCAACACGATCGCCTTCAATCGCATCTGGGACATCGGCAAGCACGTGATGGCCGATATGGGCGGCATCTACACGCTCGGCACGTCGTACGGAACCTGCATCTCCAACAACGTGATTCATCATGTTGATTCGATCTCCTACGGCGGATGGGGACTCTACAACGACGAGGGTTCGGAAGGCATCGTGCTGGAGAACAATCTCGTCTACGACACCAAGGACTCGTCCTATCATCAGCATTACGGACGCGAGAACGTGGTCAGGAACAACATCCTCGCCTGCTCGAAGGAATCGCAGATCGCCGTGTCGCGTCCCGAGCCGCACCTTTGCGTGACCTTCCTCAACAATCTCGTCTATTGGGATACGAAGACGCCGGTCTACAGCAAGAGCAAGAAACCGGTTTCCGAAGGGGCAGGCAAGTTAGCGTGGACGAATAACGTCTTCTATTGTGCGTCCGCGCCTACGATCATCAACGGACCGAATCCTGCGATCGTCTGCGATCCGAAGTTCGTTGATCCCGCGAAGCGCGACTTCCGTCTTCGCAAGGATTCTCCGGTGACTGCGTACGGATTCAAACCGTGGGATTTCTCTACCGCCGGACGCCGTCGATAAAACAAGGAGGATAACATGGTCGCGAAATTCATCATCGACAAGAAGCGCGAAGGACGTGCGCTCGGCACTGCCGAGATTCGGGAATTCATCGAGGGCTTTACCAAGGGCGAGATTCCGGATTACCAGATGGCGGCCTTGGCCATGGCAATCTGTTGCCGCGGCATGACCGAACGCGAGACGGCTGACTTAACTGAGGCGATGAAGAATTCTGGACGCTCTCTCGACTGGGGCGCGGAAGGGAATCCGACGGCGGACAAGCATTCCACCGGCGGTGTCGGCGATAAGCTCTCGCTCGTCATCCAGCCGCTCGCGTCCGCCTGCGGACTCGACGTTCCTTCATTGACCGGTCGCGGACTCGGCATCACCGGAGGCACGGCCGACAAGCTCGAGACGATTCCCGGCTACAGCTGCTCACAGACGCTCGAGCGCTTTCAGGAGATTACGCGATCCGCAGGGGTGGCGATGGCGGTGCAGACGGACGAGATCACGCCCGCGGACAAGAAGCTTTACGCGCTTCGCGATGTCACCGGCACGGTTGCCTCGATTCCGCTCATCACCGGATCCATCCTCTCGAAGAAACTTGCGGAAGGTGCGGGAACACTCGTGTTTGACGTGAAGTGCGGACGCGGTGCGTTCATGAAGACTCCAGAGGAGGCGAAGGCGCTGGCTGCCTCATTGGTGGGTGGTGCGAAGGCAGCGGGACGCAAAGCCGCGGCGCTGGTGACGAGCATGGACTCTCCGCTCGGTCTTGCCGTCGGTAATGCGAACGAAGTCGCCGAGGCACTGAAGTGGCTGAGCGATCCCGAAGCGTCCGATCCCGCGCTCGATCTATGCGTGGAGCAGGCCTCGCTGATGGTTTCACTGGCGAATGATATGGAACTTGAGGCGGCGCGGCAGCTTTGCCGCGAGAAGCTTGCGGACGGCTCGGCGCTCGCAAAATTCAAGGCGATGGTCGCTGCGCACGGAGGAGATCTCGGGCGTTTCGAGACGTTGCTCAAGAAGCCAACTTTCAAGTTCAAGATTCAGGCGATGCGCTCCGGATACGTGACCGACATCGACGCCGAGCGCGTGGGCAAGGTCGCGTTGCAGCTCGGGGCGGGACGCGAACAGGCGGGAGATCGCATCGATCCGCTCGCGGGGATTGAACTTGCGGTGAGACGCGGCGATCGCGTTTCGGTGGGAGCGCCGCTTGCGACGCTGGCGAAGTCCACCGACCCGGATGGACTCGAACGCGCTGCGGCCGAACTCTATCGCGCCTTTGAAATCAATCCCGAAAAAGTCGAGACATCTCCATTGATCATCGATCGTCTCTAATCTTCAACTTCAACTTTCGACTTCAAATATTCTTCAACTTCAACTTTCGACTTCAACTTTCACCCATGGTCGACCTCAATGAACTGAAAAAGAAGTTTCCGGCTAAGAAACCGTCGAATCCCAAGCATACTTCCAAAGCCACGATTCGTGCGATACAGCGCGAGTACGAAGCGAAGAAGGCCGCGCTTACGGGTGGTGCGCCGCAAATCGGTCGTGGTCCGCTTTTCTACGGCATGCTGATTCTCTTCATGATCATCGTCGGCTCGGTGGTCGTGCCGCAGATCATGCGCGGAGGCATCACGCTCGGCAAGAAGAGCATCGACCGCAAGGAACTGCAGGCGAAGAAGGCGATGACCTCGCTGTCGATCGCGTTGGGACGCTACCGCTTCCACGTCGGTGCCTTTCCTACTACCGAAGAGGGACTCGCTGTGCTCGCCTTCAGACGTCCGAAGGAAATTCGCCGCATTCGTAAGGCGCATCCCGGCTGGGATGGTCCGTATGTCGATCACATCGTG
This sequence comes from Verrucomicrobia bacterium UBA1727, assembly GCA_002315875.1. GTDB lineage: Bacteria > Verrucomicrobiota > Kiritimatiellia > RFP12 > UBA1067 > UBA1067. Next base: position 10,418 of record DCIL01000005.1, read on the forward strand.
GACGATCCGTGGGGCAATCCGTACTTTTACGAGACGCGTCCCGAGGGAGGCAATCCGATCTTGTATTCGAAGGGTCCCAACGGACGCGCTGGAGACGATGACGACGTGCTTCCCGATCAATTGGCCTTTGACCAGGCCTTCCGCGATACCACTTGGACGAATCACTGGGCTCCGTGCGAGCTCCGTGGAATCGTCGTCGCCCCGGATGAGGAGACGAAGCGGAAGGTCCAGGAAGACATGAAGAAATTCGATTGAATTACGATCCAAAATGCACAACGCAAACATCATTGCCCGACTTGCGACTGAAGTCGGGGTCAATCCACAGCAGGTAACCGCCGTCGAGAAGCTCTTTGCTGACGGCTGTACGGTCCCGTTCATCGCCAGATACCGCAAGGAGGCGCATGGCAATCTCGACGAGGTGAAGATCGGTAAGATCCAGGAACGGCTCACCTATTACACGGAACTCGAGGAACGCAAGGAGACGATTCTCAAGACGATCGACGAGCAGGGAAAACTGACGGACGAGCTCAAGGAGAAGATCGAGGGCTGCTTCGTCAAGTCCCGGCTCGAGGACCTCTATCAACCCTACAAGCCCAAGCGCAAGACCCGTGCCGCGGTCGCCAAGGAGAAGGGGTTCGAGCCGCTTGCCGATCTCATCTGGAGCGGCGGTGTCATCGCCGCGGATACGCCGGACGAGGATCTGCAATACGCTCGCGACATTCTTGCCGAGCGTATTGCCGATATTGCAGATGTGCGCGGAGCGGTGCGTGAGGCGTATGCGAAGAAAGCGGTGGTGAGGAGTGAGAAGGCGCCGACGGTGAAGGACGGCGAGCCCACCAAGTTCGAGCAATATTACGAATTCTCCGAGCCGATCGCGACCATTCCGTCGCATCGTTATCTTGCGATTCGCCGCGGACAGACGGAGAAGGTGCTGTGGATGCATCTCGACCTCGATTCCGAGCCGGTTATCGATCGGATTCTGGAGATTCTTGAAGGACAGTCGATCGACGGGGTTGCGGTGCGAAATCGGCAGACGCGCAGTCAGATCGAGATTGCGGCCGCCGATGCCTACAAGCGGTTGCTGGCGCCGAGTTGCGAGATCGATGTCACGGTCGACAAGAAGATGGAGGCCGACCGCGGGGCGATCGAGGTGTTCGGCGAGAACCTGCGTCATCTTCTTTTGGCCTCGCCGCTTGGAGAGAAGGCGGTATTGGCGATCGATCCGGGAATCCGCACCGGTTGCAAGGTCGCGATGATCGATGCGACCGGCAAGTATCTCGGCAAGACCGTAATTTTTCCGCAGCTTAAGGTAGCAGAGGCGGAGAAGGCGATTGCGATGATCGTCTTCAAATACAAGGCCGAGGCGATTGCGGTCGGCAACGGCACTGCGGGACGCGAGACGGAGCAGTTCGTGCGTGCGACGCTGAAAAAACTCCACGCTCAGCATCCGGAGATTCCAATTCCCATTGTGGTGTCCGTCAGCGAGGCGGGGGCGTCCGTCTATTCGGCGAGCGAGATCGCGCGCAAGGAGTTTCCCGAACTTGATCTTACGGTGCGCGGGGCGATTTCGATTGGACGGCGTTTGCAGGATCCGCTCGCGGAACTGGTGAAGATCGATCCCAAGGCGATCGGTGTGGGACAATACCAGCACGATGTCGATCAGAAGCATCTCGGCGAGAAGCTGGACGAGGTGGTCGTCTCGTGCGTGAACGGAGTGGGCGTAGAGCTCAACACCGCGTCCGCTCCGCTCCTGGAGAGGGTTTCCGGTCTCACTCCCCAGCTGGCGAAGGCAATCGTAGAGTATCGTGATGCGAATGGTAAGTTCAAGAGCCGAACGGAACTTAAGAAGGTGAAGGGACTTGGCGAGAAGGCATTCGAACAGTGCGCCGGCTTCCTCAGGATCCGCGATGCGAAGAATCCGCTCGACTCGTCCGCGGTTCATCCCGAACGATATCCGCTCGTCGAGGTCATGGCGGCGGACGCGGGACTTTCCGTCGGTGAGCTCGTGGGCAATTCGCTCGCGGCGAAGAAGATCGACATTCGCCGCTATGTGTCCGCCGAAGTCGGCGAGCCGACGCTCAAGGACATCGTTTCGGAACTTGTGAAACCGGGACGCGATCCGCGCAGTGTGTTCGAGCCGCCGAAGTTCCGTGAGGATGTCACGAAGATCGAGGATGTGCGCGAAGGAATGAAGCTCGAAGGCGTTGTGACCAATGTGACGGCCTTCGGTGCGTTCGTCGATATCGGAGTCCATCAGGACGGACTCATCCATCTTTCCGAACTTTCCGATAATTTCGTGTCCGATCCCGCGTCCGTCGTTAAGGCCGGTGATCGGCTTTCGGTTACTGTCATCGGCATTGACTTGAAGCGCCAGCGCATTTCGCTTTCGGCGAAGTCGCGTCCCGTCATCGGAGGCGCTTCGGCGGGTGGCGGATCGTCCGCCGGTGCTCCCAGGAAGATGCGCACGAGCTTCGCTCCTTCGTCCGGTTCCGGTTTCAGCTGCAATCCCTTCGCCAACCTGTGATACTGATCATCGAGGATGACATGACCATCCGCGCGCTCTTGGAAATGGCGCTCGCGGGGGCGGGTTATGCCGAGGTCGCGAGTGCCGCGCGTGGCGATGAGGGGCTTGCGCTCGTCAAGTCCCATAAGCCAGAGCTTGTGCTTCTCGACCTGATGTTGCCGGGACGCGACGGCTATTCGATTGCGAAGGAGATACGTACCGATCCTTCGTTGTCCGAAACCCGCATCATCATGCTCACTGCACGGACCGCTCCCGAGGACATCGTGCGCGGACTTGAGGCGGGGGCCGATGATTACGTAACCAAGCCCTACGATCGGCTTGTGCTTCTGGCGCGTATCAGGGCGGTGTTGAGGCGGGGTCCGATGTACGGAAGCAAGGTTGGATTTGACGGACTTGAAATGGACGAGTCCAACCGGTCCGCAGTCCTTGATGGACATCCGCTCGCGCTTACTGCCGGCGAGTTTGCATTGCTTACAAAGTTGGTGGCGCATCGCGGACGAATCCTGCCGCGCCAGGCGGACGAGCGGACGGTCGACGTGCAGATTGCCAATCTTCGTCGCAAGCTTGGGGAGTGGGGTTCGCATATTGAAACCGTAAGGGGAGTCGGTTACCGTGTTTCGCCTTAAATCGCTCGTCTTCCCGTTGGTGACGGCCGGGGCCTTTCTGGTCGTGTTGGCGGTCTTCGCCATATCGGTCTTCGGTTTTCGCACCGCAGTCATTTCGTGGGCGCAACGTGATCTCGAAGCGCGGGCCGAATTGGCGGCGCGGCATCTTTCAGAACCGTTGCGCACGCAGGAGTTTAGGGCGGTGCGCAATTTCGGCGAGGAGTGCGGTGAACAGGGCTATCGGCTCGTGGTGTCGTCCGAATCCGGCGGACTTGTCTTCTATAATCGTCCCCGTGGCAATGAGCCGGAGTATTCCGCTCAGGCGAGCTCTGCGGATTGTCGGGTTACGCTTGCGATTCCCGTCGCCACGGTGCTTGCTCCGTTTAAGCGCGCGTTGCCGCTCGTCATTCTTGCCGCGCTTCTGGGCGTGATCGGGTCCGTCTTCGTCTTCTTCGCTTTCTATCGTCAGCGGGCGAGGATTCGCGAGCTTGCGCGCATTGAGGAGGAACGCCGTCATTTCATTGCGGACTTCTCGCACGAGCTCAAGACTCCGCTGACCGGTATTCTCGGCGCGGCGGAGATGCTGAGGGCGGACAATGCCGAGAATCTCGTGCCGATGATCGCGCGCGAGAGCAAGCGTCTCAATTCTCTTGCTCAGCAGATACTTGATTTGTCCCGACTTGAGTCCGATGCAAACGGTGTGCAGCGCGAGGAGCGCATCGAGCGGGCGATTGCGGAACTGGTGGCGAATGCTAAGCGTCATTCGGGCAGTGAAGAGGTGACGGTGCGCGAGGAGGATCGCGGTGGAATGCATTTCTGGATTGTCGAGGATCGCGGACGCGGTGTGCCGCCGGAACTCAGAGAGAAGATCTTCGAGCGGTTTTATCGCGAGGATCCGTCCCGCAGCGATTTGACCGGCGGTGCCGGGCTCGGCCTATCAATCGTTCGCCGCACCGCCCGCCTCTACGGTGGTGACTGCATTTGCGAGGCGGCAAGCCCTTGTGGTTCCCGGTTCGTCTTCTCGGTCAAAAATATGGTATAATATGAGCCATGAATACCAGTTATAATAATATCTCGACAGATATCAAGGATTGGTATGCGCTTTCGTGTCCCGTGGCGACGTTGCGATTCGACAAGCGCACGCTTGAGTTGCTTGATTCGGATTGTGACGGTCACATCCGTGTCGATGAGGTACTCGCGGCGATTGATTTCGTGAAGTCGCACGAGGGCGTTGAGGCGCGCGAGCTTGCGGCAATCTCGGCGGATATTGCTTCGCTGGACAAGATTGAGCCCCCGAATGCCGCGGAGCAGGAAATGCGGAAGGCGGCGGCCGCGCTTGCTGCGGTTGAGAATGCCATTGATGCGTTTTTCCTGCCGCCGGAGGATGCGCCGCTGGTGGACGAGGGCCCGGAGAAGCAGCTTCCGCTCAAGGCGAACGTGAATGTTCGTTATCTCGGCGTGTTTGATGCTTTCCGCGATCTTTGCATTCTTCCGCAGTTCGGTGCGGACAAGGCAACGCTTTCCTTCCGCGAATGGAGTGCGCTCAAGGAGAAATATGCGGCGTTTCACGGAGCGTTGCAGCCGTCGGTAGATGGCTCGGCGCGCGCAAAGCTTGAAGAGGAAGAGAAGCTGGCGGTATTCAGGCAGCACCTTGACGAGTTTCTTGCCAACTTTGTGACCATGGAGGCGCTTTACGGCAAAGGTGAGGAGAGTGCGTTCCAGACCGGCACGCTTCGGATTGACGAGCGCGAGATGAAGCTTTGCTTCAGTGTCGCGAGCGAGGCCGACCACGCGGCGCTTTCCGGAAGGTCCAACTGCTGCGTCATCTATGCGAAGCTCACGCGTCCGGCGGACGGCGCGACACGCAATATCTGCGCGGTCGTCACCGCCGGCAGGGTCTGCGGACTTTATGTCGGACGAAATGGCGTTTTCTATGATCGCGATGGTGGCGTTTGGGAAGCGCAGGTCACCAAGTTGGTGGAAAATCAGGTCTCGCTTCTCGAGGCGTTTTTCTATCCGTGGCGCAAACTTGGCGAAGCGGTGGCTGGAGTCGTCCGTAAGTTCGTCGAGAGCAAGAAAACTGCTGCTGATCAGCGCGTTCAGAATGCAGTCACGGTGAATCCCGCGACGACGCCGAAGCCGGCTGGGGCTCCCGCGGCGGATAATGCCGGGGGCGCGGCGATGGCTTCGAGTGTTGCGGCAATCGGTATCGGAATCGGCATGGTAGGCGCTGCTGCGGCTTCGCTTCTTGCGGCGATCAAGGGTATGACGCCGTTGCAGTGGGCGATTGCGGTGGCGTCAATCATCGCGATCGTATCTGTTCCGAACGTGATTCTCACTTGGTTCAAGCTGCGCCGTCGCGAACTCGGGGCGATTCTCAACGCTTCGGGGTGGGCGGTCAACAGACAGATGCGTTTCTCGATGGCCAAGGCCCGTGAGTTTACGGAGAAGAGGTAGGTGTAGAGAGTAGGTGTAGGTGTAGGTGTAGGTGTAGGTGGGTTTAGTTGAAGTCAAGAGTTGAAGTTGAAGAATGGAAGGCTATTTTTAGGTGAAGATTTTTTAGGTAATGAAAGGTGGGTTTAGTTGAAGTCGAGAGTTGAAGTTGAAGAATGGAAGGCTATTTTTAGGTAATGAAAGGAAAAACATGAAACAAGAAAATTATGTTGTCAAGGCGGCGAAGAAGGGCTTTACGCTCGTCGAGCTGCTCGTTGTTGTCGCGATTCTCGGCATTCTCGGTGCCATCGGCATGCAGGGTGTCAACAAGCACATCGAAACGACGCGCAAGACCGCGGCGAAGACAGGTGTGGATACGATCAGGGGTGCTATCACCAACTACATGATCGACAAGAAGAAATCCTCTCCGCCTGCCAGCATGAATGTCCTCATCGAGGCCGATGGTGACGAAGAGCCGTTCCTCTCGGGTGGCGAGGGTGCGCTTGTAGATCCGTGGGACAACGAGTACAAGCTTGAGGTCAAGGGCAAGAAGTTCGTCGTCATCTCTGCGGGACCCGATGGCTCCTTCGGCACGGACGATGACATTCGCTCTGACAAGATCGAAAAGACGAAGAAGTAATTTTCACGATGAGCGACGAAGTCAAGATCTCCTTGCCGCGCAGCCTTCAGGATATCGTGGGCGCGCTGCTGTTCGCGAGTGAATCTCCGCTTTCCGTAAGCGAAATCAGGGATGCGGTGCGCGCCGTCGAACCCGAGGAGGGTGCGGATCAGGAGGTCATGGACGTCTATCGTACCTGCACGACCAAGGAAATCGAGCAGGCGTTGCGCGGACTCGAAAAGGCGCTTGACGTGGCCGGGGTTGGCTTCAATCTCGTCTGCACGGCAAACGCCTATCGCATCCAGACCGCGGCGAGTTGCGGACGCTACGTGCGTGCGCTGCTGAAGATGGATCGTCCCAGCCGCATCGGCCGCGCCTCCTTGGAGACCTTGGCCATCGTCGCTTATCGTCAACCGCTCACTAAGAGCGAAATCGAGGAAATTCGTGGCGTTGATGTAACCGCTAACATCAAGACGCTTCTTGATTTGCAGCTCATCCGTCTCGTCGGCAAGTCAGAACTTCCTGGGCATCCTTTCCTCTATGGTACGACTCCGCTCTTCCTCGAGCACTTCGGTCTTGCGTCCCTTCAGCAGCTCAATGAACTTGATCCGACCCTCCAGCGCTCGAATCCGAAGAAGAAGGCTGAAGAGTATAGGAAGAAAGTTGAGGAAGTTGAGAAGGTTGAGAAAGTTGAGAAGGTTGAGGAAGTTGAGGGTGAAGTTGAAGGCGAAGGCGAAGGTGTTGGGGAAGGTGTAGGGGAAGGCGATGGTGCGGCCGAGGTAACGGATCTTGACGGTGTGGAGAAGGATGATGACGATTTCTTCATCGATGATACGCCTGATGAGTTCGATGATGAAGATGAGGATGATGACGACGACGAGGAAGATGAAGGCGAAGATGAAGGCGAAGGCGAAGATGAAGGCGAAGGGGAAGGCGAAGATGATGAGAAGTGAGTTGATAAGATTTGCATTGCCAGCGGTGATGAGCGTGGTGCTCGTTGCCTGTGACAATGGTTCGAGACGTAATTCTGTCAGCGACCGGAACAATCCCGATTATCGCGCGGCGATGGAGGATTATCGTGCGGGGCGCATTGATGCCGCGGTCAAAGGATTTGGCAAGGTTGTTGTCGATTCGCCTGGTAATGCGAGTGCGCGCTTTCAGTATGCGTGTCTCTTGCAGGACGGCAAGAAGGATTTTCTCGGAGCGTTTTGTGCCTATCGTGAGTTCCTGTCGCAGTGTCCCGATAGCGACAAGGCGCGGATTGCCGCGGATCGGATGGCGATCTGCGAGAAGGAGATGGCGCTGGCATTGGCGAAAAAATACAAGCTCAACGATACGGAGTCGTTGCAGAAGGTGCTCGGTGACACTCAGTCAGCCAAGGCCGATGTAGAGAAACGGTATGCCCAGCTTGAGAAGGACGTGGAGATGTTGCGTCGGCGCATCAATTCTCTTTCCAGCGAGCGTGACCGGTTGATCGCCTCGATCAAGGCCGATCCCGAAATGCCGAATACGATCCCGGGCGCAGTCGTTTCCGAGGCGAAGATCGCCAAGGATCTGCTTGAGGAGGAAGAGACCGAAGATCATGTCGGTGCCGAGGGTGACATTGCCAAGCTCAAACTCGAAGAGAAGGAGGAGATGGAGGGAGGTTCGTCCATTCTGCCTCAGCGCAAGCCGGAGGATCTCGCCCGCCGCAAGGCGAAGGAGGAAGAGGAGGCGAAGCGCCGCAAGGTTGCCGAGGAGATCGCCCGTCAGAACGCGCATCCGCCGACTTATGTCGTGCAGGATGGAGATACGCTTTACAAGATCGCGGTCAAGTTCTATCGTCATACGTCGGCATGGAAGAAGATTCGTGATGCCAACAAGGCCATCATCTCTGCTGACGGTCGTGTCAAGACCGGTGACACCATCAAGCTTCCCTGATAGACAATGCCGTTCCTTCACACTGAAATCGTTTCCACGGCGCACTCGTATACGAGGGAGGATGTGCCGTGGGAAATCGATGACAGCAAGGGGAAGCGCGCTGGCAAGCGGCTGGCGCATTACATTTCCGGCGGAGGCATGCGGACCTTTGGGCGCACCGTCGCCCAGCAGCGGGCCGCGCTTCGCCGCCGTCGTTTCACCGTCTTCGCCGCCGCGGTCGGCGTGCTTTGGACCGTATTCTACTGCTTATGAAAAACACAATACTAACAGTTGCCGTCATCACCTCCTTTGCCGCGTTCGGACAGGCGAAGGATAATTTCCTCCAACAGCAGGCCTATGCCGAGGTTCAGCGCGTGGCGTCCCAGATCGACGTCGTGCAGAACAACCTGAGCGACCTGCAAAGTCGCGTAGCCCGTCTGGAGCGCGGCTCGGGGGACAATTCGCTCAAGCAGGAGATTGCCACTTTGCGCAATGAGGTCGCAGAGCTCAAGCGCCGTCTCGAATCCCAGCGCGGAGAGATCGTCAAGGATCTTACCGGACGCATCTCCAAGATCCAGCAGGCACAGGCGCCCGCTCCCGCTCCGGCCCCTAAACCGGTGGTGATCGGTCCGCATCGCGAATACATCGTCAAGAGCGGCGATACGCTTTCGCTCATTTCCGAGGCCTTCGGGTGTCCCGTCAAGAAGATCAAGGAGATGAACGGACTCAAGAAGGACTCGCTTCGTGTCGGACAGAAGTTGATGCTCCCCAAGGAATAAGGAGACGGCGATGAAGATTCTGGTTATTGGCAGCGGTGGACGCGAACACGCGATCGCGTGGCGCCTTGCGCAGGATGAGGAGAAACATCAGATTTTCGCCGCGCCCGGCAATGCCGGCATCGCGTCCGTCGCGAAATGCCTCGACATCAAGGCGGATGACGTTCCGGCGATGGTGCGTTGGGCTGAGGCGGAGAAGCCGGATCTCGTGGTGGTAGGTCCTGAGGCGCCGCTCGTGATCGGCATGACCGATGCGCTCAACAAGCTCGGCATCAAGGTGTTTGGTCCCGTTGCCGCGGGTGCGAAGATGGAAGGGTCGAAGCGCTTTGCGAAGGAAGTGATGGATGCCGCGGGTGTTCCGACCGGCAAGGCCGAGACCTTCACCGATGCCGCCAAGGCCAAGGCGGCGCTTCCTGCTTACGGACTGCCGGTCGTCATCAAGGCGGACGGTCTTGCGGCCGGCAAGGGTGTGATCGTGGCGGAATCCGTCGAACAGGCGGAGGCCGCGATTGACGATATGCTCGTCGGCAATAAGTTCGGTGCCGCGGGAGCGGAGGTGCTGATCGAGGAATTTCTTCACGGCGAGGAATGTTCAATTCTCGCGATGGTGGACGGCAAGGACGCGGTGCTGTTGCCGAGCTCTCAGGACCACAAGCGCGTCTTTGATGGCGATAAGGGACCGAACACCGGCGGTATGGGCGCGTATTCTCCAGCGCCGGTCATCACGTCCGACAAACTGCCGATGATCAAGGAAAAGATCATCATGCCCGTGGTCAATGAACTTAGGAAACGCGGCATCGACTATCGCGGCATTCTCTATGCCGGACTCATGGTCAACACGAGCGAGTCGAATCCGCATGGACCTCTCGCGAAGAGCGGCAGCGAGATCAATGTCGTCGAGTTCAACGCCCGTTTTGGCGATCCCGAGACCGAGGCCGTGTTGCCGCGCCTCGGCGGAAGCTTTGCGAAGGCGCTTTTAAATGCCGCGTCCGGATGCCTTTCCGAAAGTGACATCGTCATTCGCGACTGCACTGCGGCGACGGTGATTCTCGCGTCCGGAGGATATCCCGGATCGTATGAGAAGGGGAAGGTGATTGCGGGACTAAAGGCGGACGACGATAAGGCCATCGTTTTCCATTGCGGAACCAAGCAGGTCAGCGAAGACATAGTCACGGCTGGCGGCCGTGTCATGAGTGTTACCGGAATCGGCGGAAATCTTCGCGAGGCGGTGGACAATGCATATCAGCGCATAGCGTCCATTTCCTTCGACGGTATGTTCTACCGCAAGGACATCGCCCATCGTGCCTTCGAACGCGGTTGAAATGATTGCGGTAGAAGCACTGGCGAGTTCCTCGAAGGGGAATTCGTATGTGGTGACCGGCGGCGGCGGCGAGGCGCTGCTGGTCGATTGCGGGCTTCTCTATCGCGATTTCCTTCGGCGTCTCACTTCGATTTATCCCGAGATGTCGCCGGATTCGCTTGCTGGTATTCTCATCACGCATTCCCACATTGATCACGTGCAGGGACTCGAGGTCTTCCTCAAGCATTATCCGACGGTGCCGGTTTTTGCCAATGCGATGACGGCGGAGGTGATTGTCGCCAAGTATGGGGTGGCCGAGGAGGCGATTGTCTGTTTTGAGAACGGACAACCTTTTGAGGTCGGGGGCTTCGAGGTGCAGGCGTTCAGCATTCCCCACGATACCGCAGATCCCGTCGGATATCTCGTCCGTCACGGCTCCGAGACGTATTTCCATGCAACGGACGTCGGGACTCCGCTAGATTCGATCGGGCTTAAGCTGTCCGAAGCGAATGTCGCGACGCTTGAATCGAATCACGATGCGGTGATGCTCAAGACCTCCAATCGTCCGCCTTCGCTCATCCAGCGCATTGCCGGTCCGAGCGGACATCTTTCCAACGATCAGGCGGCCTCGCTCGTCGAGCGTTTTGCCGCGCCCTGTCTTCGTCAGCTCAATCTCGCCCACCTTTCGCACGATTGCAACACACCGGCGATCGCCGAGTCGACAATGCGCGCGATGCTTGCGGAAATGCACCGCACCGATATCTCCCTCCGCATCTTCAAATAGAATTGTCGCCGACGGGGTTGAATAACGGCGAGTAATTTTGATATAATATGTGCTTCACGCCCAATTACGGGGTGAACACGGCAGAAAACCGTGAATCAATAACTAACGAAAGAAGAAAAGTAAATGGCTATCAGAAAGCCCACGGCTCCTCAGGCCAAGTCCGCTGCAATGGCGGATATTCTCGCATCTGCGGGTCAGGAGTCCAAGTTCAAGAACGGCAGCCTCGTTGAGGGTACCGTCAGTGCAATCAAGGGTGACGACGTTTTCGTCGACATCGGTTACAAGTCGGTCGGCACGGTCGATCTCGGCGAATTCGGCGAGGGTGCCGACGTCAAGGTCGGTGACAAGGTCACCGTGATGATCGCGAAGCTCGAAGACGACAAGACCGGCATGGTTGATCTCTCGAAGAAGCGTGCCGACGACAAGATCCGCTGGGAGAAGATCCAGGAGCGTTATGTCGAAGGTTGCGTCGTTACCGGCGTGGTCAAGTCCGCTGTCCGTGGCGGCCTGCTCATTCAGATCGACGATGTCGAGGCGTTCCTTCCCGGTTCGCAGGTCGAGGTCACTCCCGTCAAGGAGCTCGAGCCCTACATCGGTCAGACGATGGAACTCAAGGTCATCAAGATTTCCAACGAGCGCAAGAACCTCATCGTTTCCCGTCGCGAGCTCATCGAGGGCACGATCGCGGAGAAGAAGGCGGAGCTCATGGCGACGCTGCAGAAGGGCGAGGTCCGCAAGGGCCGCGTGA